>DMKB01000072.1 GCA_003454665.1 Nitrospiraceae bacterium
TGAGCGGGGTGAAGCCGGTATCAAACCCGGTGACGGGATCATGATCGATGGGAAGAAGTTCCCGATAGCGCCACATATGATACGGCCGGGACGCAATCTTCTTCTTCGTCATGTCCTTCTTGATCGCGCCGTAGTCGTACGTCACCTCGAGCGGTCCGAAACAAAACTCGCATACGTATACGGGTTCGACAGGGTACTCCCTGCCGCATTCTACGCACGTCAGGCCTTTCACATAGTGCTGCATTACCTGTATTCCTCCGAATGAATACGCACCTCAACCTCTGCGATGGCTCCATCGACGATGGAATACGCGCGAGCTGCAGGGTGCGCCCTGTCCATGAGCGTTACGATCAGGTAGTGTGCCTCGGGATAGTACGCAAGGCTCACATCCGTCGCAGAGGGGTATGCCGGGCTTCCCGTGTGGGAATGGTAGATGCCGACAAGATCCTCACCGGCCTGCCGCATCTGCTTCATCACGCGGAACTGCTCCTGCGCGTCAATAAGATAAAAGCTGGGACTCGGCTCCGCGTTCGTCATGGGGTAGACGGTTTCCACCCTGCCGTCCCGCCCCGCGAGAATTCCGCACGCCTCGTTCGGATACGCGCCGTCGCAGTGAGCGTATATTTCTTGAAGAGAATCCTTATGAAGGATCAACATACCGACATCAGACCGGGAGTACCGTCACGACTCCGGCACCGGAGACCGGCACAGCGAGCATCCTCGACGCTTCACGAAAAGGCCGTCAGAACCGCCGCCATTACCCTCCGCAACCCGCTGCGCTAGTGGCCCATCATGCAGAACTGCTCATAGTCTATCAGCTCCGTTATTGTCGGGTTTTCACCACAGACCGGACACTCACGGTTACGCGGTACCTTCACGGTGCGAAAATGCATGTCCAGGGCGTTCCATAACAGGAGCAATCCCTTGAGGGGCTTGCCGATGTCGAGAATAAGCTTCACCACCTCCGTCGCCTGAATCGTCCCGATAACACCCGTTACAACGCCGAGGATACCCGCTTCCTGGCACGAGGGCACCATCCCGGGAGGGGGCGGCACTTCAAAAAGGCAGCGATAGCAGGGACCCTCACCGGGAACGATGCTCATCACTTGCCCCTCGAAGCGGAATACCGCCGCGCTCACGAGCGGTTTCCCGAGCATGACGCAGGCGTCGTTTACGAGGTACCGGGTCGGAAAATTGTCGCTCCCGTCCACGACCACGTCGTAATCCCCGATGATATCCATGATATTTTCTGACGTAAGCCGTTCCTTGTGGGTAACGACCTGGACATCGGGATTCAGCGTTTCGAACGTCTCTTTGGCGGAATCGGCCTTGCCGACGCCGATCCGGCTGGTGTTGTGGGCGATCTGGCGCTGGAGGTTTGATATCTCCACCGTATCGTTATCGATTATGCCGATCGTGCCGATTCCGGCGGCGGCAAGATAATATCCCACCGGTGATCCGAGGCCTCCCGCGCCGACGAGAACCACCTTGGCCTGGATCAACTTTTCTTGCCCCGTTCCCCCAACCTCCGGCAGCAGGATGTGCCTGCTGTACCGTAGTATTTGATCCTCCCTGAAATCCATACCCCTCTCCCCTGTCGTGAACATACGGACATGCACAGCTTACCGGTGATGAAGCGATATTGAGCGGAGTGCCTGAGCCGCGGTCTGACGCAAACTAACGCGCTGTTTCCTCCGCCCTCTGTCATCGGTGATCTGTTGTCCGTATTGGTAATGGCTATTTTTTCTTTTCTTTCTCCTTTTTCACGAGAATCCGCCAGTCGGTCTCGTTTATCTTCTCGACGCTCAACACCTTCTGCCCCTCTGCCTCCATGCTCTTCGGAACGTTATCAACGGCGGGCCGGTGATCCAGAAAAATCTCGAGCACTTCACCGACGTTCATCTTCTCGATTGCCAACTTGGAACGAACAAAGGTATAGGGACAGGCCTGTCCCTTTATGTCGATCGTCTTATCAACCTTCGGTTCTTCCCCCATAAGTCCCCCGCGTCAATGTAAATTGAAAATTGCAAATTGCAAAATGAATATCTCTACGCCCGGGCTTACCGCGCGATAGCAGAAACGATGCCCCCTGTTTTAACTTTGCATTTTGAGTTTTTCACTCTGCAATTTCCGTTATCCTTGTTTTCCTTCCTCGACCCGGATCACCATGGTGCTGCCGGCAACACAGTCAAGTTTGTCTATCTCTGCGAGGGCCGTTCGCACATCGCGCTCAACAGCCTCGTGCGTCATCATCACGACCGGCACCGCCTCGGCCACCCGGCGGTCTTTCTGGATAACGGAAGAGATGCTGATATTGTTCTTCCCGAGCACACCCGAGATGCGCGACATTACCCCGGGCTTGTCGATCGCCGAAAATCTGAGATAGTAACAGGACGTAATATCATCCATTTTCCTCACCGGCAGCACTGCGCGCTCTCTAAAGGCCGTGACGGGAATGCGGCCCGCACATCCTGCCAGAATATCCCGGCTGATATCCATAATATCGCCGACCACGGCACTGCCCGTCGGCATGTCTCCTACGCCGCGGCCGGAAAAGAGGGTTGAACCAACGGCATCTCCCACGACAGAAAGTGCGTTGTACACGCCGTCCACCGTGGCAATCGGGTACGAAGCGGGAAGCATCGTAGGATGCACCCGTGCCTCCACTTCACCGTCCACCATCTTGGTGATCGCCAGGAGTTTGATTTTGTAGCCAAGTTCACCGGCAAAATCAATATCCAGCGGGGTAATGCGCGAAATACCTTCGGTATAAATGTCATCGAAGGGAACGGGCGTACCGAAGGCCAGCATCGTAAGAATCGCAAGCTTGTGCGCGGAGTCGACGCCGTCTATGTCGAAGGTCGGGTCGGCCTCCGCATACCCACGTGCCTGCGCCTCGCTTATCACCTCTTCAAACTGCCTCCCCTCACTCGTCATCATGGTGAGGATGTAATTGCACGTGCCGTTCACGATCCCGAATATCGATGCGATATCGTTCGCCGCAAGGCCGTCCCTGAGCGAACGCAGGATGGGGATACCGCCTGCCACGGCAGCCTCGAACCCGATACTCACCCCCGCGCTCTCAGCCGCTATGTATAGCTCCTCGCCGTGAACGGCGAGGAGCGCTTTGTTCGCCGTCACAACGTGCTTCTTGTGCTTGAACGCCTCAAGGATGAATTCCTTTGCCGGTCGGTACCCGCCGATGAGTTCAACGACAATATCGATAGCGGGGTCTTTGATCACCTCGTGGGCGTCCGTCGTAAGGGAGATACCGGAAAGCTGAAGTCCGCGATCCTTCTTCGTGTCAAGGTCGGCCATGGCCTTAATCAGAACAGGGACGCCCACTCTCCTGCGAATCGTATCCGCATTCTCCTGAAGGATGCGCACCGTCCCCGTGCCGACCGTACCAAGACCGATGACACCAATATGAACTGCTTTTGTGGACACTGCGGTACCCGCCTTGAGGCATAGTGTATTTACTGACTATTGCAATGAAGAGAAAAATCCCCGCCCTGTTGCCGCGGAAAGCCCGTGCCGCGATGCGCTCCTGACAGGCCATATGACGAAGGAATGCGTCCGGTTGTTCTCCCGTCGCACCGTCACGCTCGGAGGATGCCCCCCTAACCTGCTACGCTTTCTGGAGCGCCGGCCTGATACCCTTGACCGCCTGTTTGATTCGATGTTCGTTCTCAACCAGGGCAAAGCGAACATATCCGTCTCCGGATTCACCGAATCCGATGCCGGGAGAAACCGCTACTTTTGCTTTTTCGATAAGGTACTTGGAGAATTCCAGTGACCCCATGCCCCTGAAGGGTTCGGGGATTTCGGCCCAGACGAACATGGTGGCCTTCGGTTTCTCGATGGCCCACCCTGCCTTGTTCAACCCGTCAACCAGCACATCACGGCGGGAGCGATACATTTCCGTCGTCTCCAGAACACACTCCTGCGGGCCATTCAAAGCAATGATCGAGGCAATCTGAATGGGCTGAAACATGCCGTAGTCCAGGTAGCTCTTGATCTTGATGAGCGCTCCTACCACGTCGCGGTTTCCAACGCAAAACCCGACGCGCCATCCCGGCATGTTGT
Source organism: Nitrospiraceae bacterium (assembly GCA_003454665.1). Lineage (GTDB taxonomy): Bacteria > Nitrospirota > UBA9217 > UBA9217 > UBA9217 > UBA9217. The sequence continues at coordinate 4,087 of DMKB01000072.1, forward strand.
AACTCTTGGTCAGGCTGAAGAACTCAACGCCAACATCCTTAGCTCCCTTGGCCTGAAGGAAACTCGGCGCCCGGTACCCGTCGAAGTTCAAGTCGGCATAGGCAAGATCGTGGAGAACCATGATGTCATTCTCTTTCGCGAAATCGACGATCTTCTGGAAAAAAGCAATGTCCACCACGGCAGTGGTCGGATTGTTCGGAAAATTGATTATAAGCACCTTGGGCCGCGGCCAGGTATTCTTGTAGGCAGACTCCAGATCCGCAAAAAAATCCGAGTCCTTCTTGAGCGGTATCGAATGCACCTCGCCTCCCGCGATGATCACACTGTACGGGTGGATGGGATAGGCTGGCGTGGTGGTGAGTACGACATCTCCCGGTCCGATCATGGCAAGCGCCAGGTGCGAGAGGCCTTCCTTGGAGCCGATCGTTGCCACGGCTTCGGCATCCGGATCAAGGTCCACATCGTACCGCCTCTTGTACCAGTCGCATATCGCTGATCTGAGCTTGGTGATCCCCTTTGACGCCGAGTAGCGGTGGTTGCGGGGATTCCTCACTGCTTCAACCAGCTTCTCCACAATGTGCGGAGGCGTGCCCTGATCCGGATTCCCCATGCCGAGGTCGATGATATCCGCGCCCTTCCGGCGGGCTTCGATCTTCATTTCATTCACGATCGCAAAAACATAGGGCGGCAACCTTTTAATCCTGCCGAAAAGTTCTGGCATCGCTTTCCCCTTCGCTGTGTGTGCATTTCAGCCCTAACCACTCAATTTTTAGGGTAAAATTGATAATAAAACAGTATGGGTGTTTTGTCAAATAAAAAATCGGTGAAAAAATCGGGAAGCAATGCAAACAACGGGGTTCACAAGGACTTGAGAAGGGAATCAGCTGCGGAAAGGGGCGGTGAGAACAGGTTCGTTCATCCCTTGCCAGCTGGATTGGATAGGCGCACCGAATCCAGGACATTCCGCACGGCGGTAAGCAGAATGATACCTTCAAAGGGCTTTTTGAGGAAGGCGTCTACGGTTGCGCCTTCCTGAGAGAGTTTTCCCGGGTCAATGCCGGACATTGCAATCATCTTGACTTCCGGCCGGATCTTCTTAAACTGCCTGACCAATTCCTTCCCGTTTACCAGCGGCATAACCATGTCCGTTATGACCAGGTCGATCTCCCCTGCCATCTGCTGAAACAGGTCCTGTGCGTACACGGGGTTGTCAGCAGCAATGACCTTATACCCCTGCGCTTCAAGTGTATCTTTCATGAAGCTCAACACATTCTTTTCGTCATCCACAATGAGCACATTTTCCCGTCCTGCCATTGCTTCCAGCGAAGGCTCCTCGATTCCTTCCTGGACGGGATTATCGGTGGCGGGTAAATATACCTCGAATATCGTTCCCAGGCCCTGACGGCTCATGACGCGGATCTCGCCCTTATGTGCCTTGACGATGCCATACACCATCGCGAGGCCCAAACCCGTTCCTTTTCCCGGCTCCTTGGTCGTAAAAAAGGGGTCGAAGATCTTTCCCAGTATCTCATCAGGAATGCCGACGCCCGTATCGGCAATCGTGAGAACCACGTATTTTCCGGGAGCAAGCAGGGGATGCAGGAGGGGGGCCTTATCACCCAGATCCATGAAGGCTGTCTGGATCGTTATCGTACCGCCTTGGGGCATTGCGTCCGCGGCATTCACGATCAGGTTTGTGATGATCTGCTCGAGTTGGATGCTGTCGCCGTTAATCGCGGGGATGGCACGGTCTACTTCCAGCGTTGCTTTTACCTTTTTATTGATGAGGGTTCGTTCCAGAAGATCGACGGTATCCTGCACGACATCGTTCAGATTTGCCGGCACCATCTCCATGCTATCCTTGCGGGCGAAGCTCAGCAGCTTTGCGACCATCTGACCGGCCCGCCGCGCGGCGTCCTCGATGGTCTTGATCCGACGCAGGGCGGCGCTGTCCAAAGGGCTGCTCTTTCTCCGCAGGACCTCGGCATGGCCGAGAATGGCCGTCAGAATATTATTGAAATCATGAGCGATACCGCCGGCAAGGACACCGATGGATTCCATCTTCTGGGACTGGAACAACTGCGTCTGAAGCATTTTTTTCTCGGTAATATCACGATGAAATGATTGGATGTGCGGTTTTCCTCCAATGTCAATCGCCTTTACACTGATCTCAAAAATAATTCTGCCGCCGTCCTTTTTATAATGTTCCGCCTCATAGACCGTGGCCTCGCCGGCCAGAATCCTTGCTAGCCGTTCGTCGATCATCCCTTCGCGCTCTTCCACTTCGAGAAGGCGGTAATGCGCCCCGAGCAGGGCCGCATTATCAAAACCGTGGAGCTCGGAGAACCGATGGTTCACCGTGACCATGGTCCCGTCCGGATCGAGGACGGCAATGCCGTCGTTCGCGTTGTCAAAGAGCGCCCGGTATTTCTGTTCTGATATTGAAAGTTCTCGCGTTTTCTCGGCTACGAGATCTTCGAGTTTGGTGGAGTACATCTGGAGCTTGCTTTTCTCTTCTTCGAGATCATACTGAAGGCTGAGCTCATTGAGCATGCTTCTCTGGCTGAGAATTCTCCATGTGAGAGCGATAATAAACGTAGCAATGATAAAGGCGTTGTTCGCCAGAAAAGCCCTGGCATTTGTTATTTCATCAAAAATCAATATCGGGAAAAGATAAACAGCATAGATTATTCCGGCGCCGATAATCGATATGGCCAGGCTGAAGGGAACAAACCCCAGCACACAGATGATGAGCAGATTCATTCCTGCATAATAGAAGGAAGTGTGGCCGCCGAGGGGGAGTATCATCAACTCGATGGTTATCGCTGACAGCGTAGTCCCGATCAGTATGATAGTATACTGATAGTTCTTCTGCTTTTTGTGTTTGTTCAGGACAGCGAGAGTGGCCAGCGATGCGGCGATGATAAGCCGGTAGACAATGAATTTCTTGAAGTGCCCTGGAGCTGCAAACAAATCCATCAGCCCGAGAAACATAAAAAGGAATGCGCCGAGTACAAGGATTTGCCCTATCCAGAACTGAAGCAGCTGTAAAATCTGTGCTTCAATATATGTTTCTTTCTTTCTATCCATAGTCGAAATTATATCACGTTTTCCACGAAGTATTAAGAATAATATGATTGAAATGAGAGATACTGCCTGATCGGGAATGCCTATTTAGTCGCTATGGTAAAGAATATTACGCCGGAGTGATCACGAGTATAAGCAAGGCTTTCGGAGGATATCCCTGCCTTCTCAAACAGAGATCGAACGTCATCTTCTGTTCGTTGTATGAAAGCATCCCATGATACCAGCCAGTGATAATCAAAGGTCTTATAAGAGCGGCTGTCTTTGAAGGTCGCCATAAACTTCCCGCCGTCATTGAGCAGGCCTGTAAGTGATTTGAGCAAGGCGATAAGGACATCATTGTTCAGGTAATCAAATAAGCCGATGCTGTATATCACATCCTGTTTACCGAATTGCTCAAGGTTCCGCTCCTGATTCACCATTTTTAATGCATTGTATTTTCGACACTCGACCCTGTCCGGCACAAGGCCGGCAGAAGATAACAGATTGGTGGAAAAGTCCAGCGCTCGGGGGTCAAAGTCGATACACATTACCTTGGCTTCAGATTTTTCAATTTCAGCAGAAAGCTGAAAAATCTCGCGGCAGGAACCACACGCAATATTGAGTATCTTCGGTTTTTTTCTATTTTCCAATTCTGTTTTTAAGAGCTCCCGCAGCGTTTCTTTTCGCTCTCGGACCGCCACGGCAAGGGTAGTTGACAGGAAATACTCATCCAAATAATAGCCGATGCCTTCTGATTTTGGCGTATTGCTATAAACATCTTCAAGCATCGTATAATCTCCGGGATACCCCAGCGGCCATGTCCGGGCATGATTCATAAGATAGCTTTTAGAAAAAACATCGTGCGTTTTCTCGCGAAAACGGATCTGTGTTTCCCTGATGATGGACGTATTCTGCCCGGCGTTTTTGTCGAATTCTTCGCACGCTGCTCCCATTATGATGATGGCCTGTGTGATTTCCTCTAGCAGGTCATTGGAGTATTCGTTGGAATTGTGGCATCTCTTCTCGATATCCTCAAGCTGCTTGTTGAAATGATTTATTGCATTATCCAGCAAAACGTTATCCGCCTCCTCTTCGTCGTCAACAGGAGTGCCATCCGGATTGCTCCGTGTGGATTTTTCATTTTTCATTAATAATTTAAAGAGTTACGCTCAACAGTCCTACAAACCAGCATCAGAACCGCGTACCCCTCACCTCATTTCGCCACTCCATAAAATGTAACATAAATAGTACTTTAGTGCAAGGTAGGGTCCAAGAAAAAAACGCCTCAAAATCAATGGCATATTATGATATATCGGTAAATAAATCAACGCAAACCAGTTATGTACGGCAATACCTTTTTTTTGGTTATATTTTTGGGAATTGTACTCTGAATCCTCAGGTGGGCAGAGAAACCCATATTCTCGAACCCATCACTCCGGTGATAGACTACAAAGGTCGAATCATCGCCGATTAATGAATACCGGCACGAAACGCAGGCACTGGGATGTGATTTCCCGTAGTGATGTGAGCACGTTTTTGCGTAGTCTGTGTTGATCACGTTTCCGGAAGAGATTCGCAAAAAGTCCAACCTTGCTTAAACCTCGCCTCTCGCATGAGGAGCCGTGCCCAGCGGCGACATTCGGTGAAAATTCACGTTTCCCCGCTTTATGGATCAACAGCATTCTTCTTCCTGCTACAGGTCCGACGAATCCGCTCTTCAGGGGATTATTACCTTGCTTTTTCATATACATTATGATAGCTTAAAAATGTGAATACAATCGGTATCTTATGGAGCGGCACGGAGAAGCCGTACACGCGGGCAGCCCGCAACCGATTTCCCATAATGAACTGTGATGAAAAATAACGTTACGATATCATCCGCACTTCAGGAGGATAGAAACCGATGAGAAACATCCTTTTCAGTTTCGCAATGATACTGTATTTTACTTCTGCCCTTGTCAGTCCTGCTCTTGCCAAATCAAAAAAAGTACGGATCGCCGTTCTGGACTTCCAGGTGCAGGGTGAAGTTCGAGAATCCGCGGATATGGGAAAAATCGTCGCGGAGTGGCTCATCACGGCGCTGGTTCAAGAGGGTCGATTTGACGTCATCGAGAGAAGATTACTGAAAAAAGTCCTGGAAGAGCAAAAGATGGGCGTCACCGGGCTTGTCGATGAAAGCAGCGCGTCAAAACTCGGCAAAGTGCTCGGAGCAAAAATTGTCATCAGCGGCTCCGTGATGGCCTTTCATAAAGTGATGGAGGTCAATGCCAGGATCATTGAAGTGGAAAGCAGCTCTATCATCGCCGCAGAGAATGTAAAAAGCTCGAACACCGCCAAGCTTGAAGACCTTGTCGTGCGCATGGCCGAAAAAATCATCAAGGATTTTCCGCTTGAAGGATACATTGTCCTGCGGGATGGGGACAAGATCCTTATCGATCTCGGTAAACGGACGGGCGTAAAACCGGGGATGCGGTTCATTGTTTTCAAAGAAGGCCTGCCCATTAAACACCCCAAAACCGGGGAAATCCTTGATATAGAAAAAATCCAGATGGGCAGCATTGAAATAGGCGACGTTAAGCGTAATACCTCGGATGCCGTCATCCTTCAGGAAACCACTCCGAATGCGATCGCGACCGGCCAGTTGGTAAAAAGCATGACGCAGGCGGCGCCCTATGTAAAACCCCGCAGGCCGAAGGGACGGGCATATGCGTTCAAGGCACTGCCGTTAACCGACGCGAGCCTCGACTCGGACATACGGGCCGTCAACGAGCGTATAGAAAATGTCAGGCGGTTAAAGGACAGCCGCAACGTTGCGTGGAAACGAGAGTATAAGAACGTCGTGCGCGAGCTCAAAGTACTGAACAAACGATACCGGCGGTCTCCTGCCGTCTACCTCTCCTACGCAAAGCTTTTCGATGCGATCGGGAAAATGCCGCATGCCTACAAATGGATCAACAAGGCGAAATCAGCGGATCCACAGTATATAGACGCTTACCTGTTCAAGGGCGACATGCACTATGGCGCGGCAATGAAGTTGAGGCCGAAAAAGAGGAGAAAGAGCGGGCATACGAAGCGCGCACGGAAGGCGTACACAGCAGCCCTCAAGGTCACCGATGACAAAACGACGCATGCGATTCTGTATCTCAGGATCGGGAACGTCTATGCCGATCTGCGCAACGACCCGAAAAATGCGAAGGAATACTGGCAAAAAGCCGTATCAGCCGCTCCCGGCAGCGCAGCTGCACGGTCGGCCAACAAACGATTAAGCGCAAGTTAGGAACCCGCTGGACGACGTCACCTGAAGAGAGACCGACGGCCATCGTATCCGTGGGCCGGGCGCCCGGCCCCCGGATATGATGGCCTCTTCAGTTCGCCGCAGTTCTGCAACGCTTCTCTCCCGGCATCCCCGTTAAGAAATCGCCCATCGGCCATGCATATATAAACGTTACGGCAGCTACCCCGTACTGACCCGGCGCTTGCTTTGACGTCGCTGCATGCCGCTAACGTGTTATTTTCCATTTGATTTTTGAATATGTTTATGATACTTTTTCGCTATGATTACGACAGACATCTTGACGGACGCTCAAACATACCTCATGAACACCTACGCGCGCCAGCCCCTCGTCCTCATCAAGGGCCGGGGCACGAAGGTCTATGATTCAGACGGAAGAGAATATCTCGATTTCGTCTCAGGCGTGGCGACGAACAATCTCGGCCACTGCCATCCCCGCGTGGTCGTGGCGCTCCAGAAGCAGGCACAGCGGCTCATGCACGTTTCGAACCACTTTCACAATGAACCGCAGATACACCTTGCCAGGGAACTGGTGCGGCGTTCTTTTGCGGACAAGGTCTTTTTCTGCAACTCCGGCACCGAGGCAGTCGAAGCAGCGGTGAAACTTGCCCGACGATACAGCCGTGAAGTCCTGCGTCGGGACCGTCATGAAATCATTACCATGCGCGGATCGTTCCACGGCCGCACGATGGGCTCGCTGGCGGCAACGGCCCAGGAGAAACTCCAGAAGACATTCGAGCCCCTTGTCCCCGGATTTCGGTATGTGCCCTTCAATGACGCGGGGGCAGTGGAGCGGGCCGTGAACGAGCAGACCTGCGCAGTGCTTGTTGAACCCATCCAGGGCGAGGGAGGGGTGAATGTACCCAATGATGGATATCTCCGGGAGCTGCGCGGCATCTGCGATAACCACGATCTGCTGTTCATGCTCGACGAGATTCAGACAGGGATGGGGCGTACGGGGAAGTTTTTTGCCTACGAACACGCCGATGTATCACCGGATGTGATGATGCTGGCAAAGGGGCTTGGTGGCGGTATGGCCATCGGGGCGCTGCTGACAACGAGCACGGCCGCGCAGGCCTTCTCCCCGGGCTCCCATGGCACGACTTTTGGCGGGAACCCCCTCGCCTGCGCCGCGGCTCTTGCCTCCCTTGAAACAATCATTGAAGACGATATCATCGTACCGTCAGCCGGGGACCTCGGCCGCATTTTTCTGAAGGGCCTGGAAGACCTTAAGAGCAGATACGCATTCATTAAGAGTGTTCGGGGACAAGGTTTGCTCCTCGGCATGGAGCTGGATTTCGAGGGGAAGGAAATCGTGACGGCCTGCCTCAAGGAAGGATTTTTGATCAACTGCACCATGGACACGGTTCTGCGATTCATGCCCCCGCTCATTATCAGCAGCGAAGAGATAGACCTGCTCCTTGAAACCCTTGACAGGATTTTTAAAAAGCGCTGAAACACCGATGACGGGAGCGTACCGTAACGGCGGCGTCTCGCGGGAAGCCGCCTGTTCCTTTTTATGCGGAATGACGAACAGATCCACTTCCCGGGACGGGAGAACATGAATGGTATGCTCACCACACGCCGGACGCTCGGGTAAACGAATTCGGAGATTTCATGAAAAAAGACCTGCTCACCATTCACGATTTTGAGAAGAATGACCTGGACTATATCCTTGAACGCTCGTCGTGGCTCAAAGAGAGACAGAAAAACGGCACGCCCCACCACCCGCTGCAATCCAGAACCCTCGGGATGATCTTCGAAAAATCGTCGACGCGCACGCGGGTATCCTTTGAGGTAGGAATGTACCAGCTCGGGGGACAGGCCCTCTTTCTCTCGGCGAACGACTTGCAGCTCGGCCGGGGAGAACCTATCGCCGATACGGCCCGAACGCTCTCCCGCTACCTCGACGCCGTCATGATCAGAACCTTTGCCCAGGCCGTTGTAGAGGAACTGGCGCGCCATGCCTCGATCCCGGTGATCAACGGCCTCACCGACCTGCACCACCCCTGCCAGGCCCTCGCCGACCTGCTGACGATCAAAGAAAAACGGGGCACCCTCGCAGGGCTCAAGCTCGCCTATGTGGGAGACGGCAATAATGTGGCAAATTCACTGATCCAGGCCTGTACGAAGATGGGAATGCACATCAGCATTGCCTGTCCGCGGGGGTACGAACCCGATGCGACAATCGTAGGCGATGCAATGAGCCAGGCGAATCAGATGGGTTCACGTCTTGAAATCACGCCGGACCCCTTTCACGCCGCACAGGGCGCCGACGTTGTGTATACCGACGTTTGGGCAAGCATGGGGCAGGAGCCGGAACAGGCAGCGCGAATGAAAGCATTCGCGGGTTTCCAGGTAAATGCGGAGCTCATGAATGTCGCGGGTCCGGATGCGCTCGTGATGCACTGCTTGCCCGCCCACCGGGGTGAAGAAATTGCCGCTGAGGTGATCGACGGCCCCCGGTCCATTGTCTTCGACCAGGCGGAAAACCGGCTTCATACGCAAAAGGCGGTGCTTGAGATGCTGATTGCAGGTGACCATAGTGCAACCTGAACAAATCCGCACGGAAATACCTGCAAAGCATCGTACTCTGAAACGTTTGGTGTACCTATCGTTCAGCAAACCGACTCTTGATTTTATCTCGGATTTGGGTGCGCGGGAACCGGGGCTGGATTTCGTAACGGCGGCATCCCC
>DMKB01000276.1 GCA_003454665.1 Nitrospiraceae bacterium
AAGACAGAACAGGGAAGGAATATCGCGACTGCACGGTAAGTACCAACGTCTCCAAGCCTTCATCCAACGCAACGGTTGCAACAACGTCTCCCTACAGTTCCCCGCCGGGAAATATTGAAACCGCCAGCAGGCTGGTCTGTATATCCGTTTGACAACTTCTCGAGTGTTCGATATAATTAGCAGCAATGTCAACGTCTTACCTCGTTAACTGGGACCACAATTCTTTTCAGACGCAATCTAATATTCGAACGGCAGGGAGTATGATTTTGGGCTAACGCAGACGTACTCTGGCAAGAGATTTGCTGACTTTAGAGGCCGCTATTCAGCGTCTGTCGGCGATTCTTTTTTAATATCCTTTGTTCTGCCCAAACTATTGTCTGTTTCAACTTGTAATAATAATATAGTGGACGTTCCGTACCTTTTTATGGTGATCTGGAAGGGGAAGGCTTATACATGTGCTCTCGCAGGAGCCTACTGCAGTCACAAAGGGTTTTATAGGGACTGAAGGAACGTTGATGAGGCAACACATCATTCGGGGAAAGGGGGGGGTATGCTGAGAGCAACGCAATGAACAAGTGCGGCGTCACTTTGATACATCGCATATGAGCCAATTGTGTATGTCGTATGGCGGGAGACAGCAGGAGATTGCATGCAGACCATCTGCAATGTGATGGCACTTGGAAATATGGAAAGGATAAATAGCATAATTTTTACAATACAGGAGGTTTACATGAAAAAAATTCTGTTTTCATTAGTTGCCTTGTTGATAACAGCAGGGTGCGCAGCTTCAGTTTCCAGCCAATATGGGGTGGTGAAAAAAACGGACCAGTTTCATAATAATCGAGTCAGCGTAACCATGAAGGGCGGCGTCATCGATGCGGACTATCTTGGTATCGTGTCAAATCCTGCAGTGTTTAATCCTTATGTTGTACGTTCTCAGGACGGTAAAATCCTTTCGATGGGAATCAAATTTACATACGAAAAAACGTCGTTTGCGGGTACTTCTGAAAAATGGCTTAACATAGGGGAGGGCAGTACCATAATCTATTTGATCAACAAAGGTGCCGACAAGGTGGTCATTCATGCGGTCAAGGGGGGCATAGATTACGATGTTTCAGCGCCAATGGGAACGGTTTATACAACAAAATATGATGCGGGAGTATTTTCCATAACTCCTGAACAAATGAAAAAGATCGCGGATGCGAATACAGTTGAAGTTCGTGTCACGGGAACATCTGGTTCCAAGGATTTCCCACGTAAGCCAAACAATCACTTAATTAAGAATTTTATACCGAACTACAAGATGTTCTACGAGACTGAAATACTGCCTTACGTGAAATAAGCTCCTTCATCGTGATGGATGCAAGTTGTTGACCCTGTTTTGTTGAGTTCGCAGCATGTCAGCCTGGTTATGAAACAGTAACGATCTTAAGGGTTGTGAGCACATGTTCACAACCCTTTTTTGCTCGAATCAAGTGGGATAGTCTGTCAAAAAGCATCCACACCACCGGTACAGCAACCGGGCGATCGGAAGTGAGCAGGCATTTACCTGATCGAGTAAAGGGTGTTTGGCAAGGTTATCAAATTCCATAAGTACGTATTAAATGTTTTCTGTGGAATAGCCATGTGCGATTCCTGCGGCGATCACGTTGTGTGAAGGAGGGTTAATTTCATGAAGCGAATACTTTTGACTGTTGTGATATTGAGTATCTCCGGTATTACGGTTGCGGCTGAAAAGAGCCCAGGCGTGAAGCGCATCGAGGGTTTTAGAAAACTAAAATGGCAGACTACAGCAACCGGCGCAAAGAGTGTGTATGCGGATTTGGAGTTCGGCTGGAAGTCATCAGGAAAAAGTGTCATTTATCGGCGGACGAACGAGGACTTGAGAATCGGAGAAACGATATTTGACGAGATTCGATACAGCTTCAAGGATGATAAGTTTATCAAGCTTATTGCAATACTCGAATCGATCTCCGGATCAAAAATGTCTGACGCTGATGATTATGAGCGTAAAAGTCCGACGTACAATTATCGTAGGCTCAAAAAAACACTCGAAGCCAAATATGGCTTGTCGACTCAATACAACGAGAAGGCGGGAAGACCGCCGGCCGGAATGAGCCCCCTGTATCGCACCAGGAAGAAGGCAGAATGGTTGGTAGGCGACAGCAAGATAGAGCTCAGTGTGATGACGCGGTCGACGGTGACGTTCCTCAAAAAGAATAAGGGGAAAAATAAGAAGACTGATTCTCTTTCGTTGAGAATTGAGCATGTTCCGACGGGTAATCTTGGATTTTAAGAATCTGAACGCTTGTTGTATCTGACCGGGCGGCGACTGCTTTGTATTTCGTGGGATGCCGATTAGGGCACTCAGAGATAGTTGTTACCCCGCGGCCGCCCCGTCCCGCATCAGTCCCGCTTCAGCGGGACGGCGTGTAGCGTTATCAAAGGAGTCTCTTACTTGCGCCAGAGGGACTCCACCGCGAAGACACCAGGAACGCGAAGAAAAGTCAATCTGGATGTAACCACGGGTCCCGAGTACGGGACACACCGATGAGCACGGTAAAGCTCCAAAGGCTTTAAAACCAGAGAATTGATTCTACCCGTGAGGTGAAACCCTGTGTTTCCGCCCTGGCGGGACGGTGGTTATAATTTTTTGTCCTGAGCTGTTCCGAAAACGTGGAGTCCATCTTGTTCCCATGCTCCGGACGTCGTTTTCCCTTGACTTTCTCCCTGATCGGCGTTATAGTGTGCACGTAAAGCAGGATAAAAATAGTCCGAAATAGCCGAACCCTTCGTGAGAAGGGAGCAGAAAACGGCGGGTCTGAAAAAGATGGCCGAGCAACCGGAGAGCAGAATTCCGGCATGTTCGGCCTTTCCTTTTTTAACGACCGTTGAGTAGAGAACGCATCGATCCGACTGGGCTTTCTGCGGCAGGAGCGGAGGATACGACAATGAAACCGTTTATACGAAGTCTGACCAAGCATATGCTTGTGATCATCGTGATAGTGGGCGTGACATCTATCGTCTATGCAGCACTGCCGAACCCCGGTATGCAGCTCGAACGCGGGAGGACCGCCCTGGTCATCACCGATCCCCAGAACGACTTCTTGAGCGAGAAGGGGGTCGCCTGGAGCGTGGTGGCAAAGAGCGTGAAGGCCAACAACACGGTTCAAAACATCGAAAAGATCCTGAAAACGGCCAAGGCAAGGGGCATCCCCGTGTTCATCTCCCCGCACTACTACTATCCGACCGACAAGGGGTGGAAGTTCGAGGGAGCCCTCGAAAAACTGATGCACAACATCAAGATGTTCGACCGTACGGGGTCGCTGAGCCTGGTGGGATTCAAAGGCTCCGGCGCCGACTGGCTGGAACGATACAAGCCCTATATCGAGGATGGAAAAACGATCGTTGCCAGCCCGCACAAGGTCTACGGGCCGGAGAACAACGACCTGGTCCTGCAACTGCGCAAGCGGGGTATCGACAAGATCATCCTTGCGGGGATGTCAGCCAACCTGTGCGTGGAATCTCACTTGCGGGAACTGCTCGAACAGGGGTTTGAGGTCGCCGTCGTGAAAGACGCGACAGCCGCCGCCATCATTGAGGAAGGAGACGGCTATGCCGCGGCGCTCACCAATTTCCGCTTCATAGCCAATGCCGTGTGGAGCACGAAGGATGCCGTACGTGTCATGAAGCGGTATTAGCTGTATGAGAGAATGAAACCGAAAATACTCATTCAAGGCCGGTCACTGTGACCGGCCTTTTTTTTGACGTATCCGGGGATAAAGGGTCTACTATGCAGCTATTCCAGAACCGTTTACCGCGAAGACACCAGGAACGAGAAGAAAAGCCAATCTGGATGTAACCACGGGTAAAGCGTCCGGGGTACAGGCACACAGACTGCACAGTAATGCGTGTCAGGTTTTAAAACCAAAGGATCGGATCTAATCCCGTCCTGGCGGGACCATAGTCCCTCTGCATGTATCGCACAAGCAAATCTCTGTAGCCTGCAGTAATCCGCAGCAATTCCCTTTCTCAAAGGCCTGCTACTAACAGCAAAAAATTGCTAAATTTCAATGAGATAGGGCGCCTTATATATATAATACTTAAGTATTGCTATAACTACAATTTTATGATATATTATATTTCAAGCTTTGCTTTTTGAGGGTTCACGCCAGTCACAGGAGCTTTTCCCGGGGGGGCATTACCAGCAGATTCCGAACCGTATTGAAGGGTCCGCGTATTCTCGTGGACTTATTCGATTACTTTATTTAAAAGGAGGAAGTACTATGAGAAAAATCGCCGCAGTACTACTCCTGGCAGTCGGTACCATGCTGATGCTGCCAGGCCCATCGATCGCAAAGGATGAGGTGCTCAGAAAGAGCATGGCCGAGCTGGACCTGGCCTACGTTCCACCGCTCTTCTATACCAGTGTCAGCGCCCCGCCCACCCTTAAATCCATGAACATTTACAAGGCAGTATGGGCGCAGTTCGCTGCCCAGTACTACGACTACCGGCCGAATGATGTCAACTGGCGGAACTATTTCGACAGCATCGATGACGCCGTACAGCGGGCTGATGCGATCGTACGGGAAGGGACGAACCTGCCCGCGGCGCACAATGTCCTCGAAGAAGTCAGAATGCTTATGCTCGACCTCAGAACGAGAAATGGATTCAACAAGATCGTCACCGACCGGCTCACTGCATTCCATCATCCCATGGAAGGCATTGTCCTCTCCGTGAAGGGTAAGACGCCTGCCGACATCGACGCAGATCTGCTCGAGCATCTTGAAGACCTGATCGACGAGGCATGGTTCATGTATCACAAGATCGAGCTCTGCCCCCTTGATCCTGCACTGTGGGACTTCACGATACAGCAGGAGGACGCGTACTACGCGAATCTCGCGAATCTCCGTGGATCACTCGAGAATTTCGAGAACGCCCTCACCGTCGGAGAGCTCCAGGCTATCATCCAGACCGGCGTAGCGATCAAGCCGAGGTTCAGAGACCTCTTCATCCTCTTCGGCGACTTCGCAAGTGTAATGGCCAATTAAGCAAGAAACGAGTCGATACAAGGGCCGGGTGCTACTGCATCCGGCCCTTTTTTTTTGGATTGACGGTGCCCGGTAATCGAAATACAGTAACGCGCCCTTGACAGAGCGCACGGCAAATGATAGAATTTTCTTATCCTTGTTTCAGAAAAATATAGATTTCCTCTCTCTTTTTTCATCCAAAACAGGCAAGAACCTGGGCAGCAATTACGCCGAAGGTAGGACGATCACATCAATACAGCCGAATATTCATACACATTATGCAAAACGTCATTTGCCATCGAAAGGAGGTGTACCTATGGACGCGAAGGATCTGAAGAAGTTCCTGGCGGGGCTCGGCATCGCGAGCCTGCTGGCTGGCACCACCCTCATGGTCGACGGTTGCCAGTCTTCGAGCAGTTGAACCGGCAATAAAAAGGGCGACTCTCAGCATGCTCCTGGCGGCAGTTGAAGCGGCGACAAAAAGCCGGCTTCCCCCCAGGGTAGCTGAAGTGGCTCAAAATAGTGCGGTCGCACTATCATCGGATTTACGACGTGTTCCAAGGATGCCTTAGCAACGCTTGCCCGGCTTGATTGATGCCGGGCCCCAACTGTTTTTGTTGTCCTGGGCGCGGGCCGGCGAGGCCGGTTTCGTGCCCAGGACGCCGAGTTAACAGCAGAATGCAAGAACGCCTTCATACTACTGCCATTAACGAAGCGTATCCGCTCTGCCGCAGCGTGGTCGGCGCTGATGCCTGGAAACGGGCCATTGCGGCCTGCGGGCCTCTCCAAAGGCCGGAAGACCTGCCTGAAGCGCTTCGCTCTCTCCGGGAAGATCAGGTGCCGATGTACCTGCCGGATCTCGCCCGTCTCGAAATGATCCGCCGCTCCCTCTCTTCGGGGAATGGATCGATCAAAACAGCCGTGGAGACGATCGTCGTGAACCCTACCGTCCAGATCGTCGAGGTAGCATGGACGGGTCTCACCGATCTGTTCGGAGGGGATCGTGACGGCGCGGCCACGAAACCGGTGCCGGGCTCCGAACGGGTGCTTGCCTGGCGCGAACCCGCGACCGGAACGGCTCGAATCCGGCCGGCCAGGGACGAGGACTTTCTGGTCCTCAAGGTGATCATGGAGGAACGTTCGCCCGACGCGGTGGCGGCCGAAGGCGGTATACCCGTCGGCGCCATTGAAGCGGCGATCAACCGGGCCGTGGAAAGCGGTCTCCTCCTTGCGCCTCCTTCGCAAATCCGGCGGGATCCCGAGGTTTTCCGAAAGGTACGCGAGAGCGACGAGGAGCTTCTCTCCTCTTCTTCGTTCACGCTCCAGTGGCACATCACCCAGGCCTGCGATCTCCACTGCAAGCATTGCTATGATCGGACGGAGCGCTCCTTCCTCTCCCTCGAGCAGGCCGTGAGCGTGCTTGATGACCTCCGCGATTTCTGCAAGGCGCGACACGTGCAGGGTGCGGTGTCCTTCACGGGCGGCAATCCGCTGCTCCACCCCCAGTTTATCGAGATCTATCAGGCTGCTGCTGTCCGCGGTTTCAGCACTGCCATCCTCGGCAATCCCACGTCCCGCGAACGCATGGGGGACATCATTTCCATCCAGATGCCGTCATTCTTTCAGGTGAGCCTCGAAGGCCTGGCCGAGCATAACGACGCGATTCGCGGTTCCGGCCACTTCGACCGCGTGATGAGGTTTCTCGACGTGCTGCGCGAGCTGGATGTGTATTCCATGGTCATGCTGACGCTTACGAACGAGAATATCGATCAGGTGATCCCTCTCGCGGAAGCGCTTCGTACCAAGGTCGACGTCTTTCACTGCAACCGGCTCGCACTCTTCGGCGAAGGCGCGAACCTGACCATGCCCGACCGGAAGAAGTACCGCGCTTTTCTGGAGTCCTACTGTGCAGCCGCCGCGCTGAACCCCATCATGGGCCTGAAGGAGAACCTCATCAACATTCTCCGCCATGAAAAAGGACAGGACCTGTTCGGCGGATGCACGGGGCACGGGTGCGGCGCCGCGTTCAACTTCGTCTCGCTCCTCGCCGACGGCGAGGTGCATGCCTGCCGCAAATTTCCCTCGCTCATCGGGAACATCGGCACGCACGGGCTTGCAGAGATCTATGACTCAGATCTGGCCCGCCGCTTTCGCCTCGGACCCACGGCCTGCCGCGACTGCACCATCCGCGCGGCCTGCGGCGGCTGTCTCGCCAGCGCGTCGAGCTCTGGGCTGAACATCTTCCAGGACAAAGACCCCTTCTGTTTCCTTTCCGATTCCGCCCGGTAACGTAACGCTTCTCAGTGAAGGAGATGTTATTTCTCTTGGCAGTGCCTTTTACTGGGTGACCCCCAGGTGTACCCAGAGGAAAAAATACTGAGGTTGCTATCATGAAAAAAAGATTTCTTCTTCCGGTGTTTCTGCTCGTGCTTGCCGCAGCCCTATCAAATGCAGAAGATGTCTCGGCAAAGGGTATGCAGGATATTGCAGCGGTCACCAACAATATCCTCATCGGAGAACTATTTCCATCGGGCACGGCTTACCTCGAGCGGATTTCCATGAATGGCGGGTATGATAATGTACAGCGCTTTGATGACTTGAATTATGAGAAGCAGCTCAGGCTGTATCCTCTCGAAAAAGGTGGCGCCGATCATTTTGATGCGCGATTTGTGAAGGTTATTAAGAACACGTATATTGGGGGAATTGAAGAAGGCAGCGGTTATTTTTTATACCCTTTCTCTCAATCCAGGCAAAACGCCCTTGTATATCAGGCTGATAAAAAGCCCGGCAAAGCAACAACGGGTATTGCTCTCTATAATTATACTGTCAGCAAAATTATCTATTTTAATAAGAATGATAAAAGGAAGTATTCCAAAGAGGAGTACAGGAAGGCCATGGAGCGGGTAAGGCGAGACAACGAAGCAAAAGAACAACATGGGTCTACCCTGGCCAAGATCACGAAGAACAATACGATCTTGAACGCGACAAAAAGGGCATTGATCAAGATAAAAAAAATCGACTACGACATCCTGATATCAACGTATCGGACCCACGGCATGGAGTATGCCTCTGATGTCTACGTCGTTGACTTCGTGAAGCACGGCACGGTAGTGATGACAAAAGAAAAGCACAATAGTGACGGACCGTATTAGTAATATATTTTGCCTGATCCCTTACGGCTCACAACGGCCCCTACAGCCCAAACGCAAGGAGACTAGCACGTGTCAATAAGGCGAGGCAGACACCCTAAGATATATAAAGGATCAGCACTGGTGGTTCCTTTGATCGCTTTAACGATAATGATGACGGGATGTGCCGTGAAATTGAAGAGCAGTGAGTCTGGCTTAAAACTTACGAAAAATGAAGTTGTCAAGATTGCCGAGTCAAAGGCCCGAAAAGAAGGGGTTGATCTAGGCAAATATGATATGACAGGATGCCACTACGAGTACACGAAGAAAAACCGTACCTGGGCAGTGTTCTTTGATGGCAAGCCGCCCAGGCTGCCGGGAGACCATTTCGAAGTCTTGGTTGACGATCAGACAAGGAAGGCAACACTAATGTGGGGAGAGTAGGAAGTCTTAGGGAACGCATCTGCCTGCGTTTCTTCATAAATCGAGGAAGATAAACCTTGGGGACATCCTATAGTCCCCCTACTGCCTTCCGCTACCCACGGCTCCCTTTTTTTTTCGTAGCGCAAAGGTTCACAAAGGAGTTTGCGTATGTTAAAGAAAATTGCCGTAATCATCATGTGGGCCGTAATTGTCTACACAGTTTTTGATTTTATTATGATAACGATATTTCAAACCATAGTTTTTGCCAGGGACCTATTATCAAAAGATTATTTGCCGACCTTTGCATATTATTGGCATACATCTACCTTAATTATGCTACCGAGTCTTTGCGTGATTATGGCCGTGATTGAATACAGGGCCAAATTGCCGCGCATCTACTTTAAGAGATCCAGAATAGGCGAATTCCCGGCATTACTCTTAAACATGAAAACGTTGTGGCGCGGAATAGTATCCTGGCTGTTAATGGGTCTTTTACCATTTTGCGTTTTGATATCCCTGGCAGTGGTGTTTGTAAGGGACTTCTTAATGATATTGATACCGAGCTTTAATCTCTTTCTTGTATCAAGTTTGCTCTATCATCTATATAGGAACATGAAAAAAGGTGCGGTAGAGTAAGCATAAAGGAGTAAGCCTAATAGTGACGTGCCTTTTAACAATAAAGATTTGCTCAATTTTCATCAGCACTGTTATGAATCTATGGTATCGCAGGCCGGGATTACATCCGGCCTTTTTTTATTGGATTGACTGTGCCTGGTAATTTACATAGAATAGGGCAGTGATAAAGGACGCAAGAGGGGAGAATCATAGGAAACGCAATGTTCAATTCTGACCCGGTACGGTCCCGAAAGTAAATTTGGTCTCCAGTGGTTGCCTGAAGTTTGAAACTTGACCCATGCCCCTTGCTCCTGGACCCTTCATTCATTATGAGCATGATATGAAAGTAGACCTGACCGAGAAGGTTTGAACATGTCAAAAATAAAAATCGGCATCATCTGCATGGCTGTTTTCTTGGCTATTTCACTCCTTTTGGAATCTTCTGCTTTCCCGGAAGAGTCAGATCATCCTGTTGACAAAGCAATGGCCGTATATGCTCTCAACATCAGTTCACCGATAATAGTGTCGTTCTCCATTGGAACGATCATTGCCTTCCCAGGTGAATCATTCAAGCCTGATCGCCATCATGGTCCGTGGGGCCGAGGATTATTGCTGCAAATAGAACCAGGCGTCGCCGGAGGAAAAGTGGGTATCGGCTATGCAGACAAAAGCGGCATGGGGGGACACGGGATAAAAGGGGTGCTTCTTCGAACTTGGGGAGAGCCATGGCTTGCCGATGAGAATGCAACGTATGTTGGAGTTGAAGCGTTCGCGCATATGGGCGGATTTCGTCTAGGCGTTGGCCCGCTCTATCGCATTACCGATGCTGAGGATACTAGTAGATGGAGTGTCATTCTTGGCATTGGCATGGGTTTTTGATAAATCATTATAAAGGATTATTTACAGAAGAAGGCCGGGATACAACCCGGCCTTCTTATTTGGATTGACTGTGCCTGGTGATTTAAATAAAATAGGGAAGAGATAAAGAACCGGCCCCGGTGAGCCAAGAAAAAGTAGTATGACATGAAAGGAGACCTGACCCGCAGGGCTTGTAGTGGACTATGGACTATTCCATTCCCCTTTTTATATGGAGATGCCATGAAGTATAAGAAGTTCACGATCAAAAACTATCGCGCGATCGAAGGCCCCCTCGAGATCGACGTTCACAAGAATTCACTAATCCCCATTATCGGCGTTAACGAATGTGGGAAAACTACTATTCTGCATGCCCTTTTGACCTTCGACCATTTTAATGATGACCTCAATCGTTCAGGACGACATCTCCAGGATGTCGAAAATCTCTATACAGCAGCTCCCAAAGTTCCAGAGATAGCCGCCGAAATAGAGATTACCAAAGAGGAAATTAAGAAGCTGTTGCGTTCTCTCTCGAAGAACAATGAGAACCTGTCAACCGCCGTTTTACGCAGGTACCAGAACGTGCGTGCGCCGCTTGAGGATTCCATTTGGATAAAGCGAAATCTAAAGACTCGTGAATATTCTCTTGAAGGTATCAAAAGTTTCAATAATCCAAAAGTTAATCACGCGCTCTCTAACGAAATTATATCAAAGCTTCCTTTTATTCTTTATTTTGATGATTTCCAAGACTCGATCCCTGAGCGGATAGAAATACATGATGATGAGTCCGACGAATCGGATTGGCTGGCAATTCTCGATACACTGTTCAGCAAAACTGACAGTAATTACTCGGTATATAATCTAGCATCAAAAGAGGTGCGTCAGCGAAAGACAATAATCTCGAAGGTCGAACGGAAGTTGAATAAGACACTCATAGATGAATGGAGAAACTTTCGCCTAGACGACTCGAATGCGCTCGAGATCTCGATTGAGTACGAGGAAGAAGAACACGGAGATTCTGTTCGTTCCTATCTCAAGTTCGACATCGTGGAAACAGACGCCAGCGGAGACAAACATTACTTCTTTGTTCGGGATCGAAGTAAAGGCTTTTACTGGTTCTTTAACTTCGTGATGAAACTAGAGTTTAATCCCAAAGTTGTCGAAACTGATGGCGTAGAAGCACTTTATGTTCTTGACGAACCCGGATCATATCTTCACTATTTAGCACAGGAGCGCCTATGTATAAAGCTTCGCCAGCTATCGCAAAACAATCACGTTATTTATTGCACACACTCACATCACCTGCTGAATCCGGAAGTTATCCCGCTGAACTTGGTGAGAATCGCAGAGAAGGACGGACATGGTAGGATTTCGCTCGTCTCAATATATGAACACCAAGGCACGATTACCGATAACCGAGCTGCCTATCAACCGCTTCTTGACGCACTACAGGTGAGACCGTTTGCGGTCGACATCGCCCAAGATATGGTAGTTATTGTTGAGGGCATGATGGATTATTATCTTCTTGAGTTATTTAAGCGAGACAGTAAATTTCGTGTATTACCATCCGTTGGTGCAGACTCCATGAAATTCTACATAAGCGTAATGATTGCATGGCGGGTTCCATATCGCGCACTCTGGGACAATGATGATAGGGGACGCGCCGCTCTAGAAGATGCTATAGGAGATTTCGGCACAGAGGTGTCAGCAGGCCGTTTCTTTCTGATTCCATTGCCGGGCAACAGATCCAGGAAACGGGTCATACAAGACTTAATTGACGGAAATGATGTTAAATCAATTCGCAGTCAACTTGAACTGCCGGCTAATACCGGTATCCACAAAACCATAGCCAGCCTATTTTATTCACCGGATAGGTTAAATATTCTTTCTTCACTCTCGGATAAGACGCGTCAAAACTTCGATTTACTCATAAAGAAACTCGGCGTGTAAAATACTTACATCCAAGAAATATTTA
>DMKB01000317.1 GCA_003454665.1 Nitrospiraceae bacterium
TCCACATGGGGATCGTCGCCGACCTGCCCCTCAGGGAAAGTATCCGCCTCGGGATCTATGCCGGCGCCGGTCTTGCCATCTTCCCCATTTTTTCGTTTTTCATCACGGAGCGCCTGCTCTATCCCGTACGCCGGATACTTGCTGAAAAGACCCGGGCTGTCCACGTCGATGAGTCACGGATAATCAAGATCAATACGCGAACGAGACTGGTCTCCATCCTCTTCGCAACGGTGCTCGCTCCGCTCATCGCCCTCGGCGAGCTTACCTACCGGCGCATGGGTTCGGAACTCGGCACCTTGCTTCAGGACGTCGGCCAGATGCAGCCGGTCATGTCTGAGCTCGCCACGGTGATCGTTGTCGTCATCATCGTCGCGTTATTTCTGGCAGGAGGAATCGGCGTCCTCCTCGCCACGAGCATCTCCAACCCCCTGGGGCATATTGTTCGGGTAATCAAGGATGTCGAACGGGGCAACCTGCAATCACGATCAAACCTGATCTCGAACGACGAAATCGGCGTGCTGTCCCAAAGTTTTGACACGATGGCCGCGGAGCTCGAAAAGAGCCGCAGTGAGCTCGAAGACCTCAACCGCAATCTTGAATACCGGGTGACGGAAAAAACCGAAAACCTGTCAAAGGCATACGAACGCCTCCAGTTCTCCAATCAGAACCTTGCCGTTGCCAACCGGGAACTCGAAGATGCCAACACGAAACTGAAGGAACTCGACCAGCTGAAATCCGATTTTATTTCCATGGTCTCACACGAACTGCGCACGCCCCTTACGTCCATCAAGGCATTTGCCGAACTCATTCTCATGAAACCGCACATGACCTCGAGCAAAAAAGGCAAGCTGATCACCATAATCGACAACGAAAGTGACCGCCTTGCCAGGCTGATCAACGACATCCTCGATCTCACCCGCGTTGAATCGGGCAAGCTGCGCTGGCATATCACGAAAGTGTACGTTGAGGACATTATCCAGGCTTCAGTTACGAGCCTCCAGTCCCTCGCCGACAATAAGAGCCTGCACATTACGAAGGATATGCAGAAATCGCCCGCGACCCTCTACGGAGACCGGGACCGGTTGATACAGGTGGTGGAGAACATCCTCTCGAACGCCATTAAGTTCACGCCCCAGGGCGGCAGCATAAAAGTACGGGTCTATTTTGAAAAGATACCGAAACCGTTCACGGCGATCGAGATATCCGATACGGGAATCGGCATCCCCCAGGAAGACCTGGGCCTGGTCTTCGAAAAATTCCACCGCTCAGGCGATGTACTCACGATGCATACCGAGGGCTCCGGGCTCGGCCTCGCCATATCCCGCCAGATCGTCGAGTACCACGGCGGCACCATCTGGGCCTCGAGCAACGAAGGCTATGGAAGCACCTTCACCTTCACCATCCCCCATGACAAAGTATGGGATATCGAAGGAGAGGAACAGGCCACCAGCGTCCAAACATAATCCCATCAACCTCCCTTTTTTGCTCACAGAAAAACCTCCTTGTTCCTCAACATATATGAGGATTTATTCTTGACCTGAACATATTTTATATCTATAATAGAACCATATTTTGAACGAATACAGTATGAACGGAGGGGGACATGAAAAAATACGGCTTATTATTCTTGACAGCAGCTCTCTGTATCACCTTGTTCGCTTCACAGAGCTTCGCATCGGGCTTCAGGCTTCCCGAGTCGAGCGCATCAGCCATGGGCATGGCGAGCGCCTTCGTGGGACAGGCTGATGACCCCACGGCAGTCTGGTACAACCCCGCGGGAATCACCCAGCTCGACGGCACATGGGTCGCCGGCGGCACCGTGGCCATCTATCCGACCTTGACTCATGAGAACACGGTTGTAAATCCCGGCACAACGGATGTATCCAACCGGACGGTCCATCTCCCCATACACCTCTTCGGGACACAAAAAATGAGCGACAATATGTCACTCGGCATCGGGATCACCAATCCCTTCGGTCTTTCTACGGACTGGGCATCAACCAGCTCTACCAACGCCGTTGCCACTTACACCACTCTGGTCACGACAAACGTGAACCCGAATATCGCTTACCAGTTGAGCGACAACCTATCCCTGGCAGTGGGACTCGATTACCTGACAATACGGGCAACCTTGGAAAGAACCGGAGTAAGAATTAGCGGAGACGGAGACGGCTGGGGCCTTAATGCGGCAGCCCTTTACAAGGCTACGGAAGAACTCAATCTCGGCCTCTCCTACCGGAGCAGAACAAAAGTACATATCGACGGCACAGCGACAGCTGGCCCAACAGCCGCGGCTACTACATCCATTACCTTCCCTGACCTGATACAATTCGGCGGTTCTTACAAGGCATCGGATGACCTGACATACAACGTAGATCTCGAATACACCATGTGGTCGACCTATGACAGGCTCGTCATAGACTCGGTAGTTTTGGGCGGTACTGTAACAGATCCGAAGGAATGGAACGACACATGGGTCCTGCGCCTCGGCGCCCAGTATAAACTCTCCGACGTTTGGAAGGTGCGGGCAGGCTACCTCTACGATCAGACCCCCGTCCCCGAGGAATACTTCGAGACACGCACGCCTGATTCAGACAGAAACGGCCTGTCCATCGGCGCTGGCTACGCGAGCGGAAACATTACCGTGGATGCCTCTTACCTGTATTTGAAATTCAAGAACAGGACCATCAATGACAGCTTGGCAGATGGAGCAGGGCCTGGGCCTCTGAACGGCAACTATAAATCCCAGGCGCATCTTGCCGGCGTTACGGTGGGGTATAAGTTCTAGCAATTTTTCCCGTTCCCTCTCTGCCCTCCCCGGCAGAGAGGGAAGGCATGTCAGCCGCTCTCTATTACCGTTCTCTCCCTCTTTCCGCCTCTCTCTGCCATCTATCCCCTTGACTTTCCCCGCTGTTTCGAAGTACATTAACCCATGAAATTAATGTCGAAAAAGAGGAAACAGCTCACTCCCATACTGTTCATTTTCGCCCTCCTCTTCGTCCTTTCCCTCGTCATCATCCTCGGCCAGTTCTTTCACCGGACGCTCCAGAGTGAAATGGCCCAGCAGTTCAACAACCAGCAGCTTCTGCTGGCACGGGAAGTGGCGATCAACATCGAGAGCACCATCGACCGCGTCTATAAGGACATCCTCGTCATCTCCCAGCTTCCCGAGATTCACCGTATCCACGAAAGCCCGCGCTGCCGCGTGGTGGCAGAGGCCATAAACGCGCAGATCCCCAAGGACGTGCTCGTAACGGTCCAGGTGCTGAGCAAAAAGGGCCGCGTACTCTACGACAGCTCGTCACAGTTTCTCTTCGGCACGAATTTATCAAAAACAGAGTATTTTAAGCGGGCGAGTGTCCTTCCGAGAAGTGAAAAATACATCTCCGATCTCATCGAAATCCATAACAAGAGCGATCACACGAAGGAATTTATCGTGGCGACACCCATTTATCAATATATCAAGAATCCTCGCATGCCTGAATTCAACGGCGTGGTCATGGCGATCCTGTCGATGGACGGCATAACGCAAAAGTACTTTTCACCCATCAAGTCGGGACTGCGCGGTTATGCCTGGATGATGGACAGCACCGGCACCCTCCTCTACCACCCCACCCAGCCCCAGATGGTCGGCAAGAACCTCTACAAGACCGACCAGACGTGCTTCCGCTGCCACACGTCCTTTGATACGGAAAAGAAGATCATCGAAGGGACGGCGGAGACCTTCGGCTATTACGAGGCGCCGGGAGGCGAAAACAAACTGGTGGCCTACTCCCGTATCCCTCTCGTGGTTAAATCCTGGCTCGTCGTCGTATCAGCGCCCTACTCCGATGTTATCGCCCTGATGCAGAAAAGCATGCGGTTCTACTCCCTCCTGATCGTCTCGATATTCGCCACCACGCTGATTGCGTCGGGCACGACGGTGATCACCTATAAAAAGAAAATCAAGGCCGAGGAAAAGACCCGGCACCTTGAAAACCGCCGCAGGCTCGAGCGGGAGATTGAAATCGCGAAAAACTATCTGGAAAACATCGTCGAGAATACCGAGACGAACCTCATGGTCCTGGACAAGGACCTGACCGTCAAAACCCTGAACACCGCCCAGGCTCGGACGCTCGGCCGGCCTAAGGAAGATATCATGGAAAGGCCCTTTTTCACGCTCTTTCCGGACAATCTCCAGCCCTACGACAACACCCCCTTTGAATCAGTGCTGCAAAATACGCTCCTCGGCAGAAGCTTTGAGGTCCGGGATTACAAAATAACGGGCATACAGCGTGCTCCCCTGTACCTCGATATGTTCATCAGTCCCTTGCTGATCGAAGGTGAAATAACAGGCATCCTGATGACGAGCACGAATGTCACGAAGCGCGTGCATCTCGAAGAAGCGCTGAAGCAATACACGGTGGAGCTGGAAGACAAGGTAGACAAGGGGACGGCCAAGGCAAAGAAGCTCGAACAGCAGGTGCTCCACTCGGAAAAACTGGCGGCCCTCGGCAGGCTGGCCGCAGGCATCGCCCACGAAATCGGCAACCCCCTTACCTCGATCTCCACCTTCGCGCAGTTGCTGCGAGAAATGGCGACCGATGAATTCTCCCAGAGCAGCCTCGACACGATCAACACCCACATCCAGAGGATCACCGAGATCGTCAGGCAGATGTCCACGTTCTCCCGGCCGGGATCGATGAACATAAAGAATCTCCAGGTCAACGACATCCTGAATTCCTCCCTCGATCTCATGCGGCTGGACAAGCGCATGAAGAGCAACATCGAAATCGTCGTCAACACGGAGCCGGATCTTCCCAGGACCATGATCGACGAAGGACAGATATCGCAGGTCTTCATCAATATCATTCTGAATGCCATGGACGCCATGCCGGACGGCGGTACGCTGACCGTTTCGACCCACGGGGACAGGGACGATCATGATCGAGACGCGCTGTTTATTTCCATTGCAGACACCGGTATCGGGATCCCTGCCGAGGAGGTGGAGAAGATATTCGATCCCTTCTACACATCGAAAGAAGCCGGCAAAGGGACCGGACTCGGCCTGGCCGTCAGCTACAGCATCGTCAAGCGGTTTAAGGGAGACATCAAGGTGGAAAGCACGACGGACAAGGGAACCACCTTCACCATCATACTGCCGATTGAAGCGAAGCAAGAGGAGCGCTCATAATGGGAAACGCGAATATCCTGGTCGTTGATGATGAAAAAGACATCTGCAAGGCCCTGAACATTCTCCTCACGAACGAAGGGTATGCCGTCCAGGAGGCGCACAACGGCGAGGAGGCCATTGAACGCGTCAAGCAGGAAAACTTTGATGTCATCATGACCGATATCAAGATGGAAAAAATGGACGGATTCGAAGTCCTGAAGCAGGCCCAGGAAATCAGTCCGGAAACGCCGGTGATCATGATGACCGCCTTCGCCTCCGTCGGCTCGGCTGTTGAGGCCATGAAGTCAGGCGCCGTGGACTATATCACGAAGCCCTTCATCAATGACGACATCAGGCTGACCATCAAGCGGGTGCTGGCGAGCAGACAGCTCCAGATGGAAAACCTCATCCTCCGCCAGGAACTGAGCCAGCGCCCCGCGGCCTTCACGAACATAATCGGCAGCTCGGAGGCCATGCAAAAAATATTTTCTCTTATGGAAAAGGTGATGCCGGGCAAGAGCAACGTCCTGATCACCGGAGAGAGCGGGACGGGCAAGGGCCTGGTTGCCCAGGCGATTCATGAAGCCGGGCCGCGGAAGGACAAACCGTTCATCTCCATCAACTGCGGGGCCATTCCGGAAACCCTGCTCGAAAGTGAATTATTCGGCCATAAGAAAGGAGCCTTCACGTCGGCCGTGGAAGATAAAAAGGGGCTCATCACCATGGCGGACGGCGGCACGCTGTTCCTCGATGAAATCGGTGAGCTGCCTCCCCCGCTCCAGGTCAAGCTTCTCCATGTGATCCAGTCCAAAGAACTGACGCCCGTCGGGGACACGCGAGTCATCACCGTTGACGTGCGGGTCATCGCTGCCACGAACGCGGACCTCATGCAGCGCGTAAAGGAAGGGAGCTTCCGGGAGGATCTGTACTACCGGCTGAACGTCATCGAGATCACGATGCCCACGCTCCGTGAACGGCGCGATGACATTCCCCTGCTCCTCAAACATTACCTGAACATTTTTACCGACGATGCCGGTAAAAACATCAAGGACATAGATTACGAGGCCATGCAGGCGTTGCTCGCCTATGACTGGCCAGGAAACATCAGGGAACTCAGGAATACGATAGAACGGGCCGTGGTCCTCGCAGATGCCGACGTTATCACCCTTCACGATCTTTCCGATAAATTGCGGACCCTGGACATCGAAGGGGTCTCCACCTCGTCCCTCCGCCAGGCACTGGACTCCTTCGAGCGGGACTATATCCAGCGGAGCCTGACTGAGCACAAGGGAAACAAAGAGTCAACGGCCAGCGCCCTCGGCGTAGATCTCGGCACGCTCTACCGGAAGCTGAAAAAGCTCAAAGTAGAGACCTCATAGCGTCGCTGAAAATCGCGGCCACATCGCATGAGCATTCACCCCTCAATCCTTCTCCAGGTCTATGGACCCGATGGACTCGCGGGTATTGGATCGGTCTTCGCCATCCTCATTGGTCGCCAAAGGAACATCCTTCGCGCGTATTGCATTAACGCTTGATGCCGGGAGTACCACCCACTGGAGCGGGGTCTGCAGAAATACCTCATTTTCCGAGACCTCGACGAGCACGCCGGCATACTGGACACCGTTCGCCACAGCAATTACTTCCTTCCCGATCAGGTTCTGGATATCTTCCATTATTCCTCCTTCAAACGGACATGCCGAAATCAATACGCTTTTGACAGGATGGACAGGATGAACATCAGATAAAAAACTTGAACCTCCTGTTAATCCTGTCTAAAATCTGTTTTTTTTTGCCATGCTGGTGGTCATTACTGACTCTGACCATTTTCCAGAATTTCATTTGCTTTTTTGTCTGCTATCTTTAGTCTGTCATCTCTTGCCTGTCGTCTATTGTCTGTTGTCTATCCTCTGTTATCTATCGTCTGTCCTCTATCATTTTCATATTTCCAGCCTTCCCCAGCTTTCCCGGTGATATCGCCACAGCAAAAGCCCCATTCTGGTGAGCCAGTCCAGAACCATGGCAGACCAGACGTATACGATGGGCAACGCGAATACAGTGGCAAGGAGGGCCCCGATGGGCAGACGGACGAGCCACATGCCCGAGATCGTCGCCAGCATGAGAAATTTCGTATCACCTGCTCCCCGGAGAGATCCTCCGAGCACCATGGTCAGGGCCAGGGGAATCTGTGAAAAAGCGACGATCTTCATGTACACGACACCGTACCGGACCACCTCAGGATCGTTCGTAAAGGCCCGCAGCAGTCCATAGGGAAAGAAAAAGAAGATCAGCCCCATGAATGCCATCAGCACGACGGCCAGCCTTCGAGCCTCAAAGGCAGAGAGCCGCGCGTCCTCAGGCCGCCCTGCCCCGAGTTTCTGCCCCACCAGGGTGGCCGCGGCAACGGAGATGCCATACCCCGGCATGAAAGAGAATGCCTCGATTGCAAGCCCTACCTGGTGGGCTGCATAGACGGCAGTCCCGTAACGAAGAACGATCTTCGCGAACAGCATGGAGCCCGTATTCTGTAATACCCGGTCGAGCAGGATGGGAAGTCCGAGTTTGACGGTCATGACCGTATATTTCGTCTCGAACCGTCTTCGTACTATTATATACTTTTTAAACAGCGAGCGGATGAGGAGAAAGACCGTACCCACACCTTCAGAGACGGCAACGGCGATGGCCGCGCCTTTTACGCCGAGCATGGGCGCGCCGAAGTGCCCGTAGATCAGGGGATAGGCAACGAGGATATGCAGAATATTCACGAGCAGGGTGGAATAGAGAGGGGTCTTCGTGTCCCCGGTACCGTGCATGATCCCCGTAAGGACATTCATGGAAATGCTGAAAAAGATGAACGAAAAGATGATCCTGGTATACTCGGACAGAATCCCCTGGACCTCCGGAGAGGCGCCGAGAAAAAGGGCAACATGGTTGCCGAAGGAGAGGCCGAGGATCATAATAACCAGTGCAGCCATGATCACGAGCATCAAAGCCTGAAATGCCGCCTGGCCGGCATCCTCCTTCCGCCCGGCGCCCCAGAGCTGGGAAACGAGGACCGTCACCCCGATATTGATGCCCCAGGACACGCTCATCGACAGAAACACCATGATCTGGGCGATGCCGACGGCAGCGATGGCCGTTGCCCCGAGACCGCCGACGAGAAAGATGTCTACGATCCCTACGGATCTGAGCAGCAGGCTCGAGAGCACCACGGGCAGAGCAAGGGAAAAAACCTGTTTTCGGATAATTCTCGGCATAATAAAAGCGAGGGACAGAATACGATACGGGCGTGTACACTATTGATACTCTATTTAGGGATATTTGTAAATACAGGAGGCACAAAAAAAAGGCGCCCCCTGGGGCGCCTCGGTAGTCAGCATCGGTAGTCATCACAGGAAATATTACTACCAGCTCTCGGAACTATGGGACTCCCCATGGCAATTGATCGTACAATTGCCGCTTGCTCCCGTATAATTAGCAGCATCGATAATCGTCAAATGAGATTCAGACATCCCTGTAGTATGGAGATCATTGAAATGATATGTTGCGAGTTTAGCGGTATCATGACATTCAGTGCAGCCGATCCCTTCACCAGTTACATGCTTATTGTGCTTCCCACTGTTGTAGCTGTTATACTGAGTTGTCCCTGATTGATGGCAGGCAGAACATTGGCCATTCACATTGATCTTCCCCTTTTCCCAATTCGGCGTTATCTGTCCGCCGTGACAGCTTATCCCGGAGCACGTTGTCGTCGCCGCTGAATATGCCACTGAACCGCCTTGAGCGTTATAGGTGGTATTGCTAAAGTCTGCTTCCACCGTGTAATTCATATGGCTCGCCGTACCGTCTCCAGCCCCGGAATGGCAGGTGTCGCAATCGAAGTTTGTATTCTGCAAGCCCCAATGCACGCCATGTGCTCCATCAGTATTTGGGAAATATCTGCCTGTTGGTGGATTACCGTGGCAGGTCCCGCATGATGTTACTGTCGAATGACAGGCGGCATTGGTGAAGCAGCCGATATCGGAAATCCCGCCCTGAAGCCGCGTGCCATGGCAACTGTTGCAGAGGCCATCATGAGAAGCATGCTTGCTTCCGTGTTCGACCGTCCAGTTTCCCACGTGTTTTCCCGTGTTCGGATCGAGGACGGATTGGGAGTTCGGGTCGCCGCAGCTGGTTACAATAGCCAGTGAAATGAACAGGCTGAAAAGAACTAATCTTATTGTAGTTAGATGTGACATACCTTGCACCTCTCATTATTCTGACGGCCGTGGCAGGGAAAGCACGAGGCCGGGTCTATTTTGCCGTCGATCTTATGCTGGTTCAAGTAGTCTCCCCGGTGGGGCATGATCCGCTCGGGGGCGTCCTTGAACTTGTCGCTCGGCTTGAGTTCTTCCTTGTTCGCGTGGCAGTCTGCGCAGAAGGTTTCAACGTGGCACATGCCGCATACCTGCTGTTGCCGGGCGGCAAGAAACTTGTGGCGTACGGCAAAGTCGGCAGTATGATTTTGCGTCACCCGCCAGTCCGTGTGGCAGTCGCTGCACAACTGGCCGGGCTGCATGTTTCCCGGATGGCGCTTCGCCATGCTGGTGTGCGTTGCGCACGAGACGAACCCGGCGAAGGCCGCGGCGAAGAGAACCGGAATCAGTAGTCGTATGAAGGTATTCGTCATGTTTTCTTACCTCGCCTTGGCGCCAAATCGGTATACGAACCGTAGCAGCGCCTTTACTTCATTGTCAAAATCCGGATTGCGGCCGTACTCAAGGTCGGCAACGACCCGCGCCTTCGCTGACATATCATGGCCGAGGGCCCCGACGACGGTGTATGCGTCCGTTACCCCGCTGATGGCCTGATCATAGGCCACATGAAGAAGGTCGAGGGTAGCATCGGTTTTTCCCCTCTTTTTGCGGATATAGGCGCGATATGCTCCGTATTTGAGGTTGTCCGTGGCCCCGTCCATCCGGTAAAGGGAAATCCCCGCGCCGTACCCGCTGCTGGCGGCATAGGTGATCCCGCCGCCGTAGTAGTCTGCTCCTCCGGCCAGATCATACTCGTAATTCTTGTACTCTATGATCCCGATGAGTGACGGCGAGATGGTGTATCGCGCTCCCAGCCCCACGGCGCTGACGGTCTCGTTGGGATCGATGCTGGGAAAGGTAAAGGCGCTTACCGTGGCGCTCTGGAAGTAGTCCCCATAGGATACCTTGCTGCCCTCTACGTTCAGGTTCAATTTATCGAAAGGACCGAGGAGGAGGTGATAATTATGCTGCATCCAGCCCGACGTAAGGGCGTTATACCAAGAACGTCCTTGGAGCAGGACCTTTGCACCCGGCTTTACCCAGAGGTCGATGCCCTCTTCTTCCCGGAAATCGGCGCTGTTGTCATCTTCCTTGAGATACGAAAGACCGACGACATAGGTGCCGCGAAGCTCGTAGCTGACCCGTGCGCCGTAGATCGAATCCCCGCTCCGCGTGTTAACGTCAGTCTCCACCGGGCTGCCGCCGTAGACGGCGACACCAAAGGCCCCTTTGAGATCGGTCCTCGTATAGAGTCCGTCGATCTGCTCGGACGCCACCCCTTCGAAGACGTAGAGCCTCCCGGCACTCACGATCGCATTGCTTGTCGGTCTCCGGTAGCTGACGTAGGCGTACTGCAGCTCATTGTTCGTCTTTTTCCCGAGGGTCTCTCCCGTGAGGTCTGCCCGGGCCCAGCCGCCGAAATGGAATGATACATCAGCGGAACCGACGTTCTCTATCTTGAAATCGAGGTATTCATAGAGAGGCGTGAGGTTTTCGCCGCTTATGGTCTCCCGGGCCTGCAGGTACGTCCGTGACTGGCCGGTAAACGTAAAAGCCTTTGAGGTGGCTGGAAAAAAGAGTGCCCCTACGACGATCAACAAGAAGAAACGGTAAATCATAAGCCCAATTTCACCAAGCCTTCTGTACAGAGTGAACATACCGCTACGACTTTATTATTATCTCCGGAACGCAGGGGCGAAGTCAACAATTTTTTTGGTATAGTTTTGGTTTTAGGTGATTTACTAAGTAAAATTTGATAGTTATCCGCTGAAGTTCCACAAAAATTGACCGATGGACTGAGTTCTAACACATTGATAAAAGGCAATTAAAAAGGGGGGGGGCAACGAAGCTCGTCAGAAGTAAAGAGAAGGTCAACAGAGAGAATCCAGGACACTCCCAAAAAGTATAATAGTGCAGTCTCATGATGCAATAAAGAGGGTGAAACCTCTCGATGTTGATCACTGATTGAGGAGAGTACCCAGATAGAATCGTGGCTCCTCGTTCTTATCCACCGAGGATGGCACTCCCGGAAGAGTAGAACACCCCGGCAACGGCTGCGGTCATGAGACAGGCGAGCGTTGCCGCGAGAAGGGCTCGGAAGCCGATTCGGGCAAGGTCCTGTGAGCGGCCCGGCGCCAGGGCGGCGATACCGCCGACAAAGATGGCCAGTGACGGCACGTGGGCGAAGCCCGTCAAGGCGTACGTTGCGAGGACGGCGGAGCGGGGGTTCTGCAGGGCATTCGAGGCCATGAGCGTGGCGAGGTCCTGGTAGGATTTTACCTCCGTGGCTATGACACGCTCGCCGATCAGCCTGGCGATCTCCGGTGCATCCGATGGCGGCACGCCGATGACGAGCGTAACGGGGTAAAACAGATAGCCCAGGAGTCCTTTAAGGGTCCAGTCAACATGAATACCGAACACGCTGTTTACCCCGGAGCCGACGCCGGTGAGCAGGAGATCAACGAGTGCCATGATGCCGAGAAGCGCCAGCAACAACGCCGTTACTCCGACGACGAGCTTTACGCCTGCGTTGGCGCCGTTGATAATGGCCTCCATGAATGTCGACTCTTTCTCGTAGTG
>DMKB01000200.1 GCA_003454665.1 Nitrospiraceae bacterium
CGTGGGGAAGGCGATCACCTTTGATTCCGGCGGTATTTCGCTCAAACCGGCGCAGAACATGGAAACCATGAAGGAAGACATGTCCGGCGGCGCAGCCGTGCTCGGGACGATCCAGGCGGCGGCAATGCTTAAGCTGCCGCTCAACATCATCGGACTGCTACCGGCTACTGAGAACATGCCGAGCGGCAGCGCGTACAAGCCCGGGGATGTGCTCAGGACCATGTCCGGGAAGACGATCGAGATCACCAATACCGACGCCGAAGGGAGGCTGATCCTCTCGGACGCCCTTGCGTACGGGTGCAGGTACAAACCGGCACTCATGGTTGACGTCGCCACGTTGACGGGGGCGTGTTCCGTTGCTCTGGGCCACGAGGCCATCGGTATGCTCGGCACCAGCGATCTGTACAAAGAAAAGATGCGGAAAGCAGGGGAAGAAAGCGGAGAACGGGTATGGGAACTTCCGCTGTGGGAGGAATACCAGGACTACATCAAGAGTGACATTGCGGACATGAAGAACACCGGCGGCAGGGCAGGCGGTGTGATCACCGCGGCGGCGCTGCTCTCCCGGTTTGTGCAGAATTATCCCTGGGTGCACCTGGACATCGCCGCCACATCGTGGACCGACAAGGGCAGGCCCTATGCCCCCAAGGGTGCGACGGGTGTCGGTGTGCGGATCCTGACGCAGTTTTTGCGGGACTACGCCGCAAGCACCAAATAACAAGTCACAAGCACCAAATATCAAATAAAATACAAATTTTAAACACAAAGCTTCAAATAGTTTGGGATTTGTGATTTCGGATTTGGAGCTTATCGCTACCGATGGATCTCCATAAAATAGAAATATTCTGCACCCTCATCAAGCTTCGCAGCTTCTCCAAGACTGCGGACGCCCTGTACCTGACCCAGCCCACGGTGAGCGGACATATCAAAAACCTTGAGACTGAACTCGGTGTCCGGCTCCTTGACCGGCTCGGCAAGAAGGTGATTCCGACCCAGGAAGGAGACATCCTGTTTCGCTACGGGCAGAAACTTATTGAGCTGAGGGACCGGGCGAAGCAGGAGGTCGAGGGATTATCGGGCAAGGTGGGCGGCCTTCTGAAGATAGGCGGCAGCACGATCCCGGGCGCCTATATTCTTCCTGCATATATCGGCGCGTTCAAGGAAAAATATCCGGCAAGCGCCATTTATCTCACCATCGACGACACGGCAAAAATAACCCGATCCGTTCAGATCGGCGAGCTCAGCATCGGGGTGGTGGGAGCCAGGATTTCCAATCCCCAGCTTGAATCGCACACCTTTCTCAAGGATGAGCTGCTCGTGACGGTTCCGCCCCGGCATCCCTGGGCGCGGAAAGGAAGCATTCCCGCCGATGCACTGAAGGGCGAGTCTTTTATTCTCCGGGAACAGGGGTCGGGCACCCGGCACCTTATGGAAGAAAAACTCGCTCGCGTCGGGATTATCCCGGCGACGCTGAACGTCGTTGCCGTGATGGGAAGCAGCGATGCCGTGCGGCAGGCCGTGAAGGCCGGACTGGGTATTTCCATCCTTTCCATCCGGGCCATCCAGGAGGATATTCAGGCAGGCCGCCTCGCCGGACTTTCGCTGAAAGGGCTGAAGCTTGAACGGAGTTTCTCCGTCATTCTGCTCAAAGGAAAAAGCCGCCCCCCGCTCTGTAAGGCCTTTCTCGATTTTCTCTTGAGTGAACGGAACGCATAGTCCGCCGTGCTCCACCGTCTCCCTCCATTGGAGGGGCTCCACCGTAAACTATGTTGCTTTTTATTCGTGAACATTTGCGTCCATTCGCGGCAACGTAAGCTCTTCGATTTCATCCCTGTCCACACCATTTCTCACTCACGTCCTCCTTACGCGGCCAAAAATATAAAAACGTTTGTTATCTGCGACGACGGCGTTTTTTTTACCTGTGATTAAACCAACATCAATCCCCCGTGTCTTATTAAGCAGAACCAACAGGAGCAAAAAAAAGGAGGAACAGGCTATGAAAAGAATAACGGTGGTGAGTGTCGTTGTCTCGCTGCTCGTCCTTGCTACGGTCGCCGTTGCGCAACCCTGGGGCGGATGGCGGGGAAGCGGCGGTTGGGGCATGAAAGGCGGTAACTGCGGTCCCTATGACGCTAGCAAGGCGGAGACCATAAAAGGCGAAGTTGTTTCAGTGGAGCAGGTCACGCCCCGGCGGAGGATGGGACCGGGTATTGCCTTGAAGCTGAACAGCGGGGACAAGACCCTCTCCGTGATTCTTGGACCGCAGTGGTATATCGAGCGCCAGGACATCGAGCTCGCCGCCGGTGACGAGGTTGAGGTGACCGGCGTAAAAACCGTACGCAGGGGACAGGATGTTTTTCTGGCGGCCGAGGTGAAAAAAGGCGGCGACATTTTGAAGATCCGTGACCAAGACGGCTACCCTGCATGGGCCGGATGGAGACGGGGGATGAGAAAGTAACAATTTAACAAACCAGGTGGGCAATCAGGGCCTCTGTCCGGGACAGGCAGAGGCCCATTTTTTGTGCTGATATGTACGTGAACGTAGTTCATTAGTGCTCTGACTTCTCCCCCTGCGGGCTCTTTCCTGCTGCAGTTTTCTGCATACAAAGTTCTTGACTCTTTTCTCCCGTGCTTTTACAATGGTGGCACTTTCTTAGTGACGGCAGATTATGGATTTGGATTTGACATATGACGAGGCAGCTTCGCATGTCGAACGGGTCATCGCAAAGGGAAAATTCGCCAAAGCGGACGTGTTCATAGCGAACCTCAGCGGCCGGCGCTTCCTGGTCAAGGACTTCAGCAGAAAAGGTTTCTGGGAACGTACGCTCATCGGCCGCGTATTCATCGGCCGTGAGTTGCGCGCCTATGCGGCGCTTGCGGGAATCGACGGGCTCCCCTCCTGGTTTAAGCGACTCAACCCCTTTGCCCTGGCCGTCGAATACCTCGCCGGGAGGGATTTGGGAGGAATCAATCAGGGTGAAATAGGGAACGAGGTCATGCTGCAGTTTCAGCGGATTGTCGATGCAGTTCATTCCCGGGGATGGATCCACGGCGACCTTCAGCGGAGGTCGAATGTTCTGCTCGTCGGCCGGAAAGTTTTTGTCGTTGACCTGGCCTCTGCCTTTCATCCGCGCGGCGTCCCGGTCATAGGATGGTTCCTACACCGGTTTTTCGGTTTTTTTGACCGGCTGTCGTTCATCAAGCTCAAGAAAATATACCTGCCGGATCAGTTGACGGCCGGGGAGCGAAGATTGCTTTCCCTGCGGAATTTCTTCATGTCGGCGAAGTGGTGAAGCGGGAAGACATTTTGCCGCGAATACGCACGAATGAACGCGAATTCAGGAATGATGTAAAGAAGAAAAAGGGGGCGGTGGATCAGAAAGAAAAAATCGTGCCGTGTCAATCCTCATGGCTCCACGTTCCCAAAGGATTTTGTTTTTTTGTGAAACAGCTGTACTTGTTCGCGGCGTGAAAAATCATGTAAGGAGAAGATAAATGGCCTTTAAGGAAATACTGAAGTACAAACTCACGAAGGTTACCATGCGGACGTCCGTGGTAGGTATCATTGTAGTCATCTTGTTTCGATGGGCGAAGCCGGAACTAGCCTGGTTCATTCCCGGGGCTGTCGTCGCCGTGATGGGAGAAGCCCTCAGACAGTGGGCAGCGGGCC
>DMKB01000305.1:0-1996 GCA_003454665.1 Nitrospiraceae bacterium
TTCTGCAATTTTCGGTCGGACCGCGCCCGGGAAATCACCCAGTCACTCACTGATCCTCAATTCAACGGTTTCCCCCGGGGCAGCATACCCAAGCTTGCTTCCTATGTCTGCATGACGACCTATGATGAGACCTTTGGTTTGCCCGTGGCGTTCCCGTCGCTTCGTCTGCACCGGATCCTCGGCGAGGTGTTGAGCGATCACGGCATTCGGCAGCTTCGCATTGCAGAGACGGAGAAATACGCCCATGTAACGTTTTTCTTCAACGGAGGCGAAGAGCCCCCGTTCCGGCTTGAGGAACGCAACTTGATACCCTCTCCCCGTGATGTGGCCACCTATGATCAAAAACCGGAAATGAGCGCGCGAGAGGTTACCGATGAACTGATCAAGCAAATCAAAAGCGGACAATTCGGATTCATGCTCGCGAACTTCGCCAATCCGGATATGGTCGGTCATACCGGCGTCTTCAGTGCCGCCGTGAAAGCCGTTAGCGTGTTGGACGAGTGTCTCGGCCGCGTGGTCCGGGCAGCACAGGAGAGCGGCACGACCGTACTCATCACCTCGGACCACGGGAACGTCGAAATGATGACTGATGCGCAGACCGGCCAGCCCCATACCGCCCATACCGCCGATGCCGTTCCCTTCATCCTCGTCGGGGAGCAGACTGCTCTCCGGCAGTCAGGCCTGCTGGCCGACGTCGCCCCGACGGTGCTTCAGCTTATGGGTATTGAACCGCCTGCCGAGATGACGGGGAAAAGCCTTATCCGCTGAAGCGCTTTATACCCGACGCAGATGGCCAATGCCGTTGCATTCACCGGGATCGAAGGCCGGTTCCTGCTGCATGGTGAAATGATACTATTGTGGAGCGTGAGAGAGGGAGGGTGTCCGGTTTGCTTGATCTCGGCCTTCGGCGGGCAATGACGCTTCTCAACGGGATACTCAGTTTCATCCTTCCCACATCCTGCTGCCACTGCAATTCGCCGGTGGGTGACTCGTTCATACCCTTCTTTTGTTCCTCATGCTGGGACGATTTTCCCCTTCTCGACGGGCCCACCTGTCCGCGCTGCGGCAGGCTTTTTGAATCACCTGAAGCCCTTGCCCACAGCCCATCGCACCTGTGCGGGACCTGCCGGCAGCGCCTGCCCCATTATGACCAGGCACTTTCCGTCGGCTACTTTGAGGGCCCGCTCCGCGATGCCATCCATCAGTTCAAGTACCGGCCGTGCAGAACCCTTGCCGGGCCGCTGTCAGACTGGATGCTGCGTGACCTGCGTCTCACCCCCGGCATCGATTTCATTATGCCGGTACCGCTTCACCGGGCACGGTTGAGAAAACGGGGATTCAACCAATCCCTTCTTTTGGCCCATGCCGTGAGCGAGTTCTCCGGCATCCCGCTCTCCTACGATAATCTGCTCAGGATTCGCCCGACGAGACCGCAGATTGAGCTTACGGAAGAGGAGCGGATACAGAACGTGGCAGGGGCGTTCAGTCTGACCATGCCTGAAGCAGTGAAAGGGAAAACCCTCCTGCTCGTAGACGATGTTTTTACCACCGGGGCGACCATGAATGCCTGCGCAGCCGTCTTGAAAGAAAGCGGCGCAGAACGCATTGTCTCGCTGACGCTCGCACGGCCCGGTTGACCGCTTCGGTGTGCCTGCCACGGCCATCCTCAATGAGCAGCAGGTTCCTGCACGATGTCGCCGTTGCCTCTGCGTTCACGAAGGAGCGCGTCTTGACATTGCGAGAGGGGTTAGGTATAGTTTGTTATATTTGGCCGGTATCTGCCGGATTTGCCAGGAAACAATCACGCTTCACTCACTCACGCACGCGCGAGGTGCGATCTCCGATCGGTGATCCCTATCCTGGCAGCGTGCCTGGTATACGCGACGCCTGTTCGGTGTGTTATAGTATTTCTCTTGCCTTGGTAAAGCCTTTACAGAAACCTGAACGGTGTGCACGGCTGCTTTTTTGGGGGAGCGGGGCGCGCTGAGCACGGTAA
>DMKB01000305.1:2078-5007 GCA_003454665.1 Nitrospiraceae bacterium
GGAGATCGCTGCGCGGTGCAAGCGTTCTTCCTTTAAAAAAGGAAAGGTGATTTTTTACAAGACCGACCCGAGCACTGATCTGTACATTGTTATCGCCGGGAGGCTCAAAGCCGTACTGGAGGATGAGCAGGGAGGAGAGATGGTCCTCGCCCACTTTGATGAAGGTGACTTCTTCGGTGAGTTGGGCCTCATCGACGGCAAGGGGAGATCGGCGACGATCGTCGCGGACAAGGATTCAGAGCTTGCCGTATTACGGAAAGATGGTTTTCTCGAGCTGATGTATAAGGACCCAAAGATTGCCGTTGAACTCATGATTACCCTCGTCGATCGTTTGCGGAAGGCCGATGACATGATCGAATCGCTGGCCTTTCTCGAAGTCGGTGAGCGGCTGGTGCGGACCCTTCTTGAAGTAGCACAGGATGATGAGGGAGGCGACCTGCGATTCCAAAAAGTGAAGAAACTGACCCATAAAGAACTGGCTGCCCGGATCGGTTCCTCCCGCGAAGCGGTCTCGAAGTGTATGAAGGTGCTTGCCGCCAAGGGGATCATCAAGGAGGTGGAGGGCTCCACTTCCGTTGCCCGGAACGCGATCGAGCTTTTGCGGGAGTCAGGCAGGAAATAGTGAGGTGAAAAGTACCGAGACCGATGTCCCGTTGTGTGGAACAGGGTAGGACAGAAAGGCGGGATGTTCTCCCGTGATTTTTTATCTTGTCCGGTCGCAACCTGTCGACACGGTGGTGAATAGTACCTTGACTTGCCGGGTATTCTATGGAATAGTTGAACTACAATAAGGTGAGACGCAAGCAGGGAAGGTGAATAGTACCTTGACGCAGAACAGCTTCTGTGGAATAGTTATGATGAGTGAAGACGGGAAACGACGTGGAGAGCGCAACGGGCAAAGGATTGAAAAGTATATTTCGAGAGGCGGAGGAGGTGAGCGGCGAAAGCAGGCACATGCGATGTCGTTCGTTTTTATTCGACTAAAACAGTAACGGTGAAGGAGGTATATATGTTAAGCATTCGAACGGTTTTTCTTATTCTGTTTCTGGTACTGGTTGTCGCAGTCACGGCAAATGCCCAGCTTGTCGGGACGGTCACGGATGTGGTCGAGCCCGTAGGCGCATCGGGCAAGGTGGACTGGAGCACGGGGGTCATTACCGCCGTGGGCATCGGGGCGCCTCCGGCCCAGCCGGCAAATGCTGCGCAGGCGAGAGCCATGGCCGAACGGGCGGCCCAGGTCGTGGCGCTCCGGAACCTGCTTGAGGCGATCAAGGGGGTACGGGTGAACTCGACGACGCTCGTCGAGAATTTCATGGTCACGAGCGATGCCATTAACACCCAGGTGAGCGGCATGGTCAAAGGCGCCATGGTCATGGACAAGAAGTACATGTCCGACGGCTCCGTAGAAGTCACCGTCGGGATGAAGCTTTCCGGCGAGCTGGCCAACGCACTGCTTCCACAAAGACCGTTGACGCCGCCGACGGGACTTACGGGCACCCTTACGCCGGCCATGCCGGGTCAGGCCTATACCGGTTTGATTGTCGATGCCCGGGGACTGGGTGTACGGCCGGCAATGGCTCCAAAGATCCTGAATGAAGAAGGCAAGGAAGTATACGGTTCGGCCTGGGTGAGCAGGGACTATGCGGTTCGTGAAGGCATGGTCGGTTACCTGAAGGACCCCGTCGCCGCGCAGACGAACCCCCGCGTCACGGACAGGCCGCTCATGGTGAAGGCACTCAAGGTCACCGGAGACGGCAGGGTGGACATGGTTATCGCGAACGCCGATGCGGCCATGCTGCACAGCGTTGCACAGAACCTGAGTTTTCTCGAAAAATGCCGGGTCATCGTTCTGGTTGATTAGCGAGGCCGGTTCACGCTCGGATACCGCGCACGTGCGGTAATGATGCAATAACGGAACTGTTCCGATAAGAAATGACAATTAACCTTTTGTGGAGGAACCCATGTTTACACAGTTGAATCGCCTCGTTTACGCTCTGGCTGTCGTGGCACTGGTCGTCGCAGGGTGTGCCAAGCCCGCCGCGCAGACCTCGATCATGGACACGCCGGAGTACCATTATGGACAAGGCCTGAAGTATCTTGAGAAGGACAAAATAGCAGATGCAATGCGGTCCTTCGACCGGGCCGTTTCGCTCGATCCGAAATCACCACTGGGGTATATCGGCAAGGGCCTGGCCCACGGCAAAAAGGGCGAGTTCAAACCCGCCTTCAAGAACATGAAGAAGGCGAAAGGACTCGAAGAAAAAGGCATCGAATCCCGCATCGGTATGATACGCCTCTACAGCATGGAGCGGGGCAAGGACTGGGTCAAAGATGCCGAGGGCGAGTACAAGGCCGCCGCGAAGAAAGAACCGAACAACGCAGGGCTCCATTATTATATGGGTATGGCCTACAAGGTCGCCTTTGACTTTCGCAAGGCCGCAAACAAGTTCCGGAAAGTGCTCGACCTGAACAAGGAGTTCACGGCCGAGGCCAATGCCGAGTGGGCCGTTGTGCAGAAGATACAGCGGGCTGCCCCGGGAACGGCGATCGGCAAAAAAATCGCGCTGATCGACAAGATCGACCGGGCAGATACTGCTGCGCTGTTCGACCAGGAACTCAATCTTGAAAAGCTTTATACAAAGCGCGGGACCAAGAACTACGATACGGGCTTTAAGGCCCCTGAAGGAACGACAACGAGGTTCTCGCCGGAGACAACGACGAAGATGGAGCCGGCAACGGACGTCAAGAACCACTGGCTCAAGGCGAGCATTGACCGGGTCCTGAACCTCCAGGTCCGCGGCCTCGAAGCCGGCCCGAACCACACCTTCGCGCCAGACAAGCTCATCACCAAGGCGGAGTTCGCGCTTATGCTCGAGGATATTCTGATCAAGGTGACGGGCGATCAAAAGCTTGCCACCAAGTACATCGG
>DMKB01000304.1:0-3969 GCA_003454665.1 Nitrospiraceae bacterium
GCACGAGTTGCGGATACGAGGGGGAAGGGGAGAAAGTTCATTCCACCGGAAGAATACGGCACGATCATCATGAACCGGGTGTCGGAAAAGAATAAGGTCCCGCCGGTAATCTTCAGACACTGGGTCCACCGGGCCAAACACAGCTGC
Source organism: Nitrospiraceae bacterium (assembly GCA_003454665.1). Classification (GTDB taxonomy): domain Bacteria; phylum Nitrospirota; class UBA9217; order UBA9217; family UBA9217; genus UBA9217. Next base: position 148 of record DMKB01000304.1, read on the forward strand.
AGGCTTTGCCACGTGGATATCGGCTTTGCCATGGAAAAGGGCGTCACGAGGATGACGGAGCGGGACAACCAGCGTGGCCGGTACTGCGGTGTGTGTCACAACGGCAAGGAGGCATTCGGCCCGAAGGATAGACCGCCGAAGAAATACCAGAAGGCAATCACGTCGAAGTGGAAAAAGGGCAAGAGCTGCAGCCTCTGCCATACCCGGAAGGCCAGCGAGTGGATGACGGACAAATTTTACGAGATGAAGGCCAAGCTGCCGCGGGGACGCTTCGGCAACAAGATCGACTGGGAAAAAGCAGAGAAGCTGGGGAAGGTAAAGCCGAAGGACTTCATCAAAGGTGTTTCATTCCCGAAGAGAAAGATGAAGATCGAGAAGAGCAACGTTGACCTGAAGGCAAAAATAAAGGGCCTGCCGAATATCATCTTCTCCCATGAGAAACATGCGGCATGGACAGGCTGCGAGATGTGCCATCCCGACCCCTGGACCGTCAAGAAAAAGGGCACGAAGTTTTCGATGGAAGAGGTTTTCCAGGGCCAGTACTGCGGCCTGTGCCACGGCGTGGCGGCCTTCCCGCTGACGGACTGCGGCAGGTGCCATACGAAGCCAATGTAGAATACCCTTTGCAATCGTGTAGAAATACGGGAGCCACGGAGACGAGTAACGGTCCGTGGCTCTTTTCTTGCCTTTTTCCGGAATGATTTGTAAAAGGCTTTAGGAGAAATGGAGAAGGTGGGAAAAATGGGGAGAGAGGCGAAATATTAGAAAGGATTTATAAAGAAGTAATAAATTCTCGTTCACTTTCTTTTCCTGAATGCTTCATCTGCTTTTTCCGCGTCGCCTGATCCCGCCCTGGCGGGATTGGTCATCTGCGTCCCATTAATTTTTTTCATGAGATCATACAACGCCGGATACTCATTTCCGGTGAGGGCCGTCTCCTCCTTCAGCAGCCGGAGCGCCTCGGGGACGTGCCGCAGGAACTGCTTCTTCCCTTTTACGCTGGACAGATAACCGTACGCCCCGAGGGCCTGCATGTGCCGCTGGAGCCTGCAGGGGACGAGGCTTTCTGCCAGCACGTTTTTGTCGAACCTTCCCTCCGAAGATGCCTCCATCCCCTGCACGTAGCGGCCGAGGAGCCGTTCCCGCATGACTTCATCGAGCCGGGAGTAGGGGTCCCACAGGATTGAGGCAAGGTCGTACGCCGCCGGCGCCATGCGCGCGCCCTGGTAATCGATGACGCGCGGGATGCCGCCACGGCTGATCATGATGTTCTGGCACTGGAAGTCCCGGTGGATAACGCCCTTGGGGAAGGCGTCAGCTGTGCGGGCAAGGCGGTCAAAATCCATCTCGAGGGCCTTTCTGTCTTCCACGCCCACTTTTTGCAAGCCGATGACGAAGTGCTCAAGAAAATAATCGGTCTCCCACCGCAGATAATCATAGTCAAAGAGACGTCCCGCGAGGAGCGGGCAATCGTCGATCTGTTTCGTGGCCCGGGAGTGAAAAATGACGAGGATGTCCATGACACGGTTGAACAGCTCCTCCACCTGCTCCGCGGGGCGTGGGAGCTTGAGGTAGGTGTAGAGGGTAACATCTCCGAGGTCCTCGAAGAGCGCGCTCTTTCGCGCGTCGTCTGCGGCGATCAGTTCCGGAACCGGAACCGCACAGTGCTCGAAGAACCGGGTGTAGACCAGGTGGCGCTCGTAATCCTGGTCGTCGGGCCTGCATTCCATGAGCACCGCGGTCCTGCTTCCGTTCCCCACGCGGAAGTACCGCCGCTCCGACCCTCCCATGCCGATCAGGATTGCCTCGGCCGTATCATTCTGATCCGGTTCGGGGGAAGTATGTCTTCCGAAGAAACGGGAAAAAAGGGGCGAGGACAGCAATACGGTCTTCTGTTCCCGTGCATTCATCCCCGGCTGCATATCCGTTTCACCGAGATCAATGGTATAGTCCGGGCCGATGATGCTGTTCTCGTGAGGGCCGGAAACACGGGCACCGGGAAGAACGATGCAGTTTCTGATCCACGCCTCATCTTCAATCGTACTGCTTTCTTCCACAACGGCGTGTCCCCCGAGCTCGATGTTCCCGCACGTTGCCGAGGGGGAAAGGTACACGGTCTCACCCTTCTGCTGTAAAGCGTCGAGGACGCCTGCGGCGTACGACGCGGGCGTTCCGAAGTCGTTCCAGTACGAGCCGTTGCAATCGAAGGCCTGCACCGTATTGCCTGCTGCAACAGCAGCAACCCACGCGTCGGTCACGTGGGACCCGCCCGGGGGCAGAAAACGGAAGATATCAGGTGAGTAGACCGCGATGCCGGTATAGGCGACTTTTTTAGCGCCGGGTACGTGGTTCGGTGATGAACCTTCGGGGCCTTCTACGGCAATGACGCGCCCCTTCCCGTCAACGATGACGGTGTTGAACTTCGTATAATTATGGGTTGCCAGGGTCGCGATATTCTTTGACGACAGGTGGGTTGCTATCAACTGCGTTAGATCGATACCCGAAAGGACATCGGCGTTATGAACGAGAAAGGGACCGTGCGAGAGGAGCGGGTCCGCGTTTTTGAGGGCTCCACCGGTGCCCAGAATGGGGTCTTCAAAAAAGAAGTCCATGCGTTCCCCATAAACCGAGGCTGCCGCCCAGTCCCGGAGCATGTCCGGGTGGTAGTGCAGGTTCATGCCGATCCTGCCTGAAGACAGGGGCGATACCTTCTCGAGGATCAATTCCAGGAGGGGCCTGCCGAGGACCGGGATGAGCGGCTTGGGCAGGTGCTCCGTGATCGGCCTGAGCCGTTCGCCGAGGCCGGCAGCGGGAAGGAAGATATTTATTGAAAATTCCGGCATTGATCTAAGTAAGCGTTCTCTCGCAATGGCCACAGGCCACAATGAGCGTGGAACATACGCAAAGAAAAGCGTAGAACTAAATTTGAAAACAGGAAACAACCAGCCCCTGTTTTTCCCTACTGTAGCGGCGCCATGCGCCAGCCGCCGAAGGCTTGTTCGATGACCGACGCAGCGGCGAGGGTCGTCTCATCTTCACCGGGACCGGCGATGATCTGTACGCTCAGGGGCAGGCCACCCTCAGACATGCCGACGGGCACGGCAGCGGCCGGAAAGCCCAAGGCGTTGATGATGGCTGTGTAAAAGGGAATTCCCGCCGATGTCCAGGAATAGCCATGGGGCCGCGCGGTGGTCGGAAGCACCGGCAGGAGCAGCACTCCTCCCGGCCCCAGGGCAGCGAGTATTTCACTCCGCAGCTTGTCGAGTCCTCCAGGGCGCGGATATCCCAGCACACGCACGAGGGGGCCGAGAAAGGCGCTCAGAGGGCTGAGGTTGCCGATAACGCTCGAAGCGACTCTAGCCTTTCCTAGCCATAATGCCACTACCTCACGAGCGAGGCTGATCGGCCTGCCCCCGCCCAGGTTTGTGCGAATCGCAGGCAGCCAGTGACGGTACATCACGCCGGCTGTTTCAGCCACAGTCCGGAGGAGCGGAAGTTTGCGTCCTTGCTCCACGCGCATACCGGCGTCAGCGAGGGCGCCGGCCGCGCTTTGAATGCACGCGGCGATCTCGCTGCTCACGAAGGGCAAGGGAAGAGGACTTGGTATGATTGCCCTCCGATCTCGAAGTGGAACGGCCGTGTGGGGCGTCACTGGTGTTGTGGACAGCACGGACAACGCCAGGGCCAGGTCTTCGACGCGGCGTGCCATGGGCCCGACAGTAATCCATGCAGCCATCGCCGGAGGAGGCACCGGCAGGTGCCCGTCGGCAGAAATACGTCCCGACGTCGGCTTCAGGCCAACAATACCGCAGAGTGCCGAGG
>DMKB01000304.1:4014-4602 GCA_003454665.1 Nitrospiraceae bacterium
CCCGCCGATGTCCGTGGCGATCCCGAGAGGAGATCCACCTGCGGCGATCAGGGCGCCGTCTCCGCCTGAACTGCCGCCTGCCGAGCGTTTTACGTCCCAGGGATTTCGCGTGAGGCCGAAGACCGGATTGTCCGTCTCCACTGAAGCGCCCATCTCGGTGCAGTTTGTCTTTCCCAGGATAATTGCCCCTGCCGCTTTTACCAGCCGGACTGCCTCGGCATCACGATCGGCGATATGGTCCCGGTAGTGGATCGAACCGGCGGTGAGGCGCACGCCCTTCATTGCCAGGATATCCTTGACCGTGACCGGAAGGCCGAAGAGCGGCGGCAGGCCATCTTTTTTCTTCCGCACCAGTTCGGTCGCGCTTCGTGCCTGTTCCCGCGCCTCGTCGAAGAGAGGTATCACCAGGGCGTTGATAGCGGGGTTGACGGCCTCGATACGCTCGATATGGGTGTCCACGACCTCGAGGGGCGTGACGTTCCCCGCGCGGATTTCCCTGACCAGTTGCGCTGCGCCGAGTGTAAGCAGATCGGACATTTTTTATTTCACCGCCGTTAAGAAACTTTACAGCCCAACATCTTGAATGTT
>DMKB01000034.1:0-639 GCA_003454665.1 Nitrospiraceae bacterium
TATCTGCGGCCAAAAAAATGTTTTTTGATTTTCAATTTTTTCAACAAGGAGCTTGGATATGGTGGAAAAACCGGAAACAAAAGAACTCGACGAATCGCTTGATGAATACAAATCCAAGATATCCCAGGTGAACAAGGCGACCCTCACCTGGGACAAAGACCTGATCTTTGTCGGCCGCACGAACCGCGGCTACGAGGTAGAGTACGACGCGCAGNNACGGAGACGCTCCTGCTGAGCGTGGCCGGGTGTATGGGCATCGATATGGTTTCCTTTCTGCAGAAAATGAAGGTCGGGATCAAGTCCTACAAGATGGACATTCTGGGCGAGCGCAACCCGACGCCTCCGCAGTACTATACGGCCATTGAGATGATCATCCAGGTGACGGGAACGGGGCTTACGCCGAAGAAGATCGAGCGGGCGATCTCGCTGTCTCAGGACAAATATTGTTCGGTCTACCATTCGCTCCGGAAGGACATGAAGGTCAAGGTGGATTATACGTTCGAGAATGTGTGATTGAAGAATGAGAAAGAAACAACAGCGGGTTGCGGGTAACGGGTAAATCATGATCGATTAGTATTGAAGTATAAGCTTTGTACTGTTTATTTTGCAGTCTGCCATTCCCCCTTTTCCATGACACCT
>DMKB01000034.1:653-2988 GCA_003454665.1 Nitrospiraceae bacterium
ACGGTAGTGAAGCGTTTCCGGCCATGTTCGACGCCATTGATCGCGCTGACTGGCGTATCGCCATGGAGATGTATATCTTCGAGGACGACGAGACCGGGAGAGAGTTCCGCTCCCATCTCAAGATGGCAGCGAAGCGGGGTGTCGAGGTCATGGTGCTTGTCGATGCCTTCGGCTGCTGGTCTCTGCCCGATTCCTTCTGGGACGAGTTGCGCGCTGCCGGTGGCGCGGTCCGCTGGTTTCGGCCTATTGGGAGAGGGCTACTGGTCTTCCGGAACCACCGGAAGCTGCTGCTCATCGACGACCGCGTGGCCTTTGTGGGAGGATTCAACGTAGCGAACGAGTATTATTACGGGGTCGAGGGAGAACCGCCCTGGCGCGACAATGCGCTCGTTTTCTCCAGTCATAACGCTGCTCACCTGCGCTATTCATTTTTGAAGATGTGGGCCAGGGCAGACCGGCCGTTGAGGCGACTGCTCTTCCGCCGCTCCCACGGAAAAACAGAACGGGGCTTCATCAGCGACCGCGTACAGTTTCTGGAAAGCGGGCCGGAGGACCCCCGGCAGCCCGTGCGCAGGGCGTACCGGCTCGTGATCCGGAACGCCCAGGAGCGGATCGATCTCGCCATGAGCTATTTTTATCCGCCGGGTCGGATTATGCGGGCACTACGGCGTGCCGTCAGGCGGGGCGTGCAGGTCCGGCTGCTATTCTCGCAGAAGAACGATGTACCCATCGCCCGGTGGGCGGCCCGCGGTCTCTATGGGCGGCTGCTTCGGGCGGGCATGGAGGTCTGGGAATACCGGCCGTCCATGCTCCATGCGAAGCTCGCCATTGCCGACAATACGGTGATCGTTGGATCGGCCAATATGGACGTACGGAGCGAACGGATCAATTACGAGCTGGTGGCGGTCGTGCATGACCCGGAGCTGGCGGCGCAGGCCAGGGCTGATTTTGAGGACGACCTCCAAAACGCTGATCAGGTTTTGCTCGACCGGTGGAAGCAGCGCCCTTTCATGCAGCAGATCAAGGAGCGAATCAGCTACTGGCTGCTCGCCAGGGCCGACCTCTATCTGGCAAAGCTGGATGTGTCGATTTTCAACTTGCGGCGGCTGCGGCGGCTCAGATAACAATAAGACATTATTTGCCACAGAGCACACAGAGATCTCAGAGAAATGCGTGAAGTAGTTATATTGCTGAACCCAAAAGTCTTCCTCCGTGTCCGGGCCTGTCCCGCAAGGCGGGATGACCTCTGTGGCTAAACGGGTATTTGACATTTGGATTTTGAGTTTTGGAATTAGTCATTACCTCTGCGTCCTCTGCGGTAATGCTTTTGATTATATGAATTCACTTTATTGGAGGTATGTATGAACCTGAAAGGAAGCAAGACCGAAAAAAACCTGCTCGCGGCGTTCGCCGGCGAATCGCAGGCGCGGAACCGGTATTCCTATTTCGCGAGCAAGGCCAAGAAGGAAGGGTATGAGCAGATCGCGGCGCTGTTTCTCGAAACCGCGGACAATGAGAAAGAGCACGCAAAGCGGTTCTTCAAGTTTCTCGAAGGCGGGATGGTGGAGTTCACCGCCGCCTATCCGGGGGGCGTCATCGGCACGACTGCCGAGAACCTGAAGGCGGCAGCCGACGGCGAGAAAGAGGAGTGGGGCACGCTGTATCCGGACTTTGCCGCCATCGCTGATAAAGAAGGATTCAAGGACGTGGCGGAAGCGTTCCGGCGCATCGCCAGCGTGGAAGTCCAGCACGAGAAACGGTACCGGAAGCTGCTCGAGAACGTGGAGAAGGACCGGGTGTTCAAGAAGGACGGGGCCGCGGCCTGGAAGTGCCGCAACTGCGGATATCACCATGAAGGCCCGGAAGCGCCGAATGAGTGCCCGGCGTGCCAGCACGGGAAGAATCATTTCGAGGTGGCGGCGGAGAATTATTAGCGAGGATCTGCCTCAAACCAATGAATGCAAAACCTTTGAACCGCCAAGACGCGAATAGCCTAAAATCAGAAGCGGCCACTTGGAGCGCGAGGGTTTTAAAACTTTTGAAATCAGGATTTAGGCTTTCCTTTGCGGCCTTCGCGCCTTCGCGGTGAGCGCTTTTGACTTCAGAGAATTTGACTCAACATTCAAGATGTTGGGCTGTAACATTTCTGGGTCTTCCGGGTTTGGTGTGGTTTTTTCACTTAGTTGATGTGGAGGGATATGGTTTCTTTTTTTTTGCACATCCCCTTCGCGTCCTGTACGAAATTTTTGACCCGTCCAAGGCCACATCCGCTCGTCCGCGCAAACTCGGCCTCCCCGACTTCGTCGGGACCGGTCGGCCTCAGACAAGCGCGTTC
>DMKB01000018.1:0-957 GCA_003454665.1 Nitrospiraceae bacterium
ATCATCGAAGAGGCCCCGTCGCCGACCCTCGACGACGGACTCCGCCATGAGCTCTGCTCCACCGCCACCCGCCTGATGCAGGAGATCGGCTACACCACGGCAGGGACCGTTGAGTTTATCTTCGACTCGAAAGCCAGGAAATTCTACTTTCTCGAAGTAAACACCCGGCTCCAGGTGGAGCATGGCATAACCGAGCTGATTACCGGCCTCGATATCGTCGCCATCATGATCGACGTGGCCATGGGAAAGAAACTGCCCTTTGGGCAGACCGACATTGTACCGAACCGGTGGGCCCTGGAATGCCGCATGAATGCCGAAGACCCCAAGACCTTCAGCCCGTCCTTCGGCCCGATCACCCGTCTCCAGGTACCCCACGGCCCGGCAGTCCGGATTGCCTCGGGCGTGTACGAGGGAGCGGACATCCCTCCCTATTACGACTCGCTCTTTATGCTGCTCATGACCGCGGGTGCTGACCGGGATGACGCCATCAAGGTCATGGACCGCGCCCTGGGCAGGAGCCTTCGCGTCGAAGGCGTCAAGACCCTGGCGCCGCTGCTCCTGAGCATCATCAGGCACCCGGCGTTCATCGAAGGCGAATTCTCTACCCGGTTCATCGAAGACCACATGGACGAACTGATCTCCATGTTCAAGGAAAAGGACAGCGACGATGAAGTACTCAAGATCGCGAAATATGTTGCGGAAATCTCGGCCCTTGGCCCGCAGGCCTGGATGTGAGGTATGATATGAACGAATCAGTATTTGTCCATCCGGGCATGTCGCCGAAAGAGATTGTCAGCAAGGTAAAAGCGCTGAAGGGCGTGGCGCTGACCTCGACGGGTATGCGCGATGCCGGTCAGTCGGACTACAAGAACCGGCACCGTATCTACGACCTGGCCACGCTGGCGCCCCATTACGACCGCATGGGCCTCTTCAGTGCCGAGTGCCACGGCGGGGCCC
>DMKB01000018.1:972-9875 GCA_003454665.1 Nitrospiraceae bacterium
GCCCGATGGCACGTGGGCATCATGAACCGCAAGGAATCGCCCTTCGAGGAGATCGAACTCCTGCGGGAGCGCATGCCCCACGTCATGCTCCAGACCCTGATCCGGGAGACCAACCTCTGGGGGTACCGGCCCTATCCGCGGAACGTCATAGAGTATGTCGTGGCGAACGTCGATATCGACGTCTGGCGCTGCTTCTCCTTTCTGAACGATATCCGGAACATGCGGGCCGTGGCTGAAGTGGTCATGAAACGCGGCAGGCTCTTCGAGCCGGCCATTTCCTTCACCCAGGCGGACTGGACCACAAACGAGTACTACCTCGGTGTTACGAAGGAGATCGTTGATCTCTGCGGCGGCACCGACGAGATCATCCTCTGCATCAAGGACATGGCCGGCGTGGGCAGTCCACAGCGGATCAGCAGCCTCGTGGACGCCATCAAGCAGGCTTATCCCGAGCTGGTCGTCCAGTACCATCGCCATTCCACGGACGGACTTGCCATACCCGCGCTTCTGGCGGCGGCAAAGGCAGGGGCCAAGATCGTCGATGTGCAGGAGGATTCCCTCACCCGGTTCTACGGCCAGCCGCCGATCCTGGGCGTGCAGGCCTATTTCGAGGAATCAGGCATACCGGTGAACATCGACCGGAACGAGGCCGAGGCCGCAGTGCAGAAGGTGCGGGAATGGATCAGCCATTATGAGTGGGCCGAGTCTCCCTTCAAGGGCTATGACCACACCGTGACCCTCCACCGCATGCCCGGAGGGGCTTTTCCGAGTTCCTTCGAGCAGGCGCAAAAAGGCGGTTTTCTTCATCTCATGCCTGCCATCCTTCGGGTCATGTCGTTGTTCAACAAGATCGTCAAGTACTTCGATGTTACGCCCGGTTCCCAGATCACCTGGGTCACCTGCAGCGGCATCGTGAACAAATACGACAAGGAGCGCGGCGGGGCCGGCGTCCGGCATGTCACGGAGCTCCTCACCAGATTCGTTGAAGAAAAGGGCCAGGATTTCAGCGCCATGGACAGGGCGGAACAGGAGGAACTCCTCCTCCTGTTCCGGAACGCGCCGGGAGACTTCAAAAACCTCCTCCTCGGAGGATATGGTAAGCTTCCCGTGGGCTGGCCTGCTGACTGGGTCTACCAGAGCACCTTCGGCGATGAGTGGCAGGCGAGAATGAAAGGGCGCAAAGAGCTCTCGCCCCTGGACCTGATCGAGGACAATGACCTGCCGAAACTCAAAAAAGGACTTTCCGACGAGATCGGCCGTCCTCCATCGGAAGAGGAGTTCATCCTGTATCTCATGCATCCCAAGGACACGATGGGGATGATTACGTTCCGCGAGACCTACGGCGACGCGCCGCTGACGCTGCCGACGAACGTCTGGCGCGAGGGACTGAAGCGGCCAGGCGACCAGGTAGAGTTCGAACTCTGGGGCAAGCCCTACCGCATCGAACTTCTGTCCGTGGGCACCGAGCATGAAGGCCTGATCCACGTGGTCATGCGCGTCAATAACACAACGCGTGTCTACAGCGTCGAAACGCCGCGGGTCAAGAAGGTCGAGATCCGGAAGGCCAAGGGCCCGAGCGAGATCCCGTCGCTCATCAACGGAAGCGTCTGGCGCATCGGGAACCCCGACCGGGGCGCCATCAAGGTTGGCGACATTGTCCACAAGGGCGAAGAGATCGCGAATATCGAGGCGATGAAGATGGAGAACGCCATTGTCGCGCCTTTCAACGGTCAAGTCGCAGAGATTTGCACCAAGCTCAACGATACCGTCCAGGAGGGGCAGCTACTTTTTGTGCTTGAAAAACAATAGGACGGCGCTTTTTTCAGCATGCATAAACTAAAAAGGGTCTGCGGAATTTCGCAGACCCTTTTTAGTTTGGAGAGAGAGGAGAACCGGAAGGGAAAGCAGCTTGCGTACGTGTCGGCGAGACAACCACTCGGTTTGAAGCTCTCTTTAATAAGATTGATGCTAATCTGTGCAAATCCGCGCCCCATTTGTTTTGCTCGAATAGCGGTGCTTCATAGCAGCCCGTAAAAGAAGTACAAGAAAACAACGGAGAATGCAGGAGCATTGTGCTTTACCGATAATATTTCAGCCATAGATAATTATTGCTTGACAAGAACATGATGTTTGATATAGTAATGCTATGCAGATTACGCGTGAAGGTGATTACGGGATACGAAGTGTCCTGTATCTCGCCCGCCAGCCCTTCAAAAAAGTCAGCTTTGTCAACGAAATATCGGAAGACTACAAGATCCCCCGCAGTTTTCTCGCCAAGATCCTGCAGAAACTGGTCAAGGCAAAGATCGTGCGTTCCTACCGGGGGGTGAAGGGCGGTTTTTCTCTTGCCAAACACGCGCGCGATATCTCAATCCTTGACGTGCTCGAAGCGATCGAAGGCCGGCTTTCCCTGAATATCTGCGTTACCGATAAAAAGAAGTGCGTATCTGCACGGTACTGTCCGATCCAGTCCGTGTGGATGAATGCCCAGGCCAAGGTAGCCGATGTTCTCAAGAAGGCGAATTTCGACGATCTGGCCAAGCAAAAAAATTGACATTCCCGAGCAGCAAGAGTAAAATTGGTATTGTCGTAACCGTAAATTTTCAATCCAGTATGCAAAAATCGGCAGCGTGACTTGCCCGGCGGGTGACTGGCCGGCTATCCGGTTCGTCCCCGTTCATACTCTTCGAACGTACATTCACAGTGAGGATACTGTCTATGGCACAGGAACATGCATACGACTATCGGGCGGTAAAGGGATTTGCGATATCGTCCCTGTTCTGGGGAATCGTGGGGCTGCTCATCGGCATCCTGATCTCGCTTCAGCTCGTCTATCCCCAGCTCAACGTCACGTCCTGGCTTACCTACGGGAGGCTCCGGCCGCTCCACACGAACGCGCTCATTTTCGGTTTCACGATACCCGCTGCGTTCAGCATCTTCTTCTATCTTGTTCAGCGCCTCGGACGAACGCAGCTTGCCTTTCCCGGCCTCGCAAAGGCGCTGCTCTATCTCTTTAATACCGCAATCGTCCTTGCGGCATTGTCCCTTTTCGCGGGCATGAGCCAGAGCAAGGAGTACTCCGAACTTGAGTGGCCCCTTGATCTTGTCATCGTTGTGATCTGGGTGATGTTCGCCATCATCATCATCGGCACGATTGTGAAGCGCAAGGAAGAGCAGATGTACGTCTCGCTTTGGTATATCCTCGCCACCGTCGTGGGTGTTGCTATTGTATTCATCGGGAACAACCTGGTTGTTCCGGTATCACTGTTCAAATCCTACTCTGTCTATGCCGGCGCGAACGACGCGAACGTGCAATGGTGGTTCGGGCACAATGCTGTTGCCTTCGTGTTCACCACGATCCCTCTCGCGATTTTTTACTATATTCTTCCAAAGACTACCCAGGCGCCGTTGTACAGCCATCGCTTGTCGATCATCGGATTCTGGTCCCTGGTCTTCGCCTATCTCTGGACCGGCGCGCACCATCTCATCTATACGCCGCTGCCGGACTGGATCCAGACCGTTGCGATATCCTTCAGCATTTTTCTCATCGCCCCGTCATGGGCCTCGGTAATCAACGGATACGGCACCATGAAGGGCCAATGGGAACAAATGCGCACGAGTTATCTCGTGAAGTTCATTATCCTCGGCATTACGTTCTACGGTCTCCAGACACTCCAGGGCCCGAGCCAGGCAATTCGCGCCTTCAGCGCCCTGACCCACTTCACCGACTGGGTTCCCGGCCATGTGCACATGGGAACCATGGGGTGGGTGACCATGACGATCTCGGCGGGGTTCTACTACATGCTGCCACGGATCTATAACACGGAGCTGTACAGCGTAAAAATCGCCAATGCGCACTTCTGGCTCGTGTTGATGGGCCAGCTCATCTATTCCGTGACCATGTGGATCACCGGCATACGGCAGGGGGCCATGTGGCAGGCCATGGAGGCCGACGGGAGCCTGGTGTATTCCAATTTCATCGATACCCTGACGCCGAACTACGCGTTCTGGAACATGAGGACGGCAGGAGGTATTATCTTCTTCGCCGGGTTCCTCCTGTTTGTGTATAACCTTTATAAGACGATTAGGCTTGCCCCGAAAGCGTCATCAGCCTAAGAATGACAAGTGAACGCACGGAAGGTACGAAGAGAACACCGTAAGCTCCAAATTACGAGAAACACGGGCAAGCAAATTCCAAAACCCAAGCACCACATACCAAATAAAGTACAAGCACCAAGCGCTTGTAATTTTTCTTTTTGGTTATTATTTGTGATTTGGGATTTGCTATTTGAAATTTCATGAATTGAATGTTCGTGGATCGGAATATCACCGAGGTGACCATTATGGACGTCGATAAAAAACCGGTGCTGTTCATCATACTCGCGGTAGTCACCATCCTGGCAGGGACGCTCGCTACCACCTTTATCCCGCTCTTTATGGGAACGGCGTCGCCCTCTCGCGAAAACATCAAATTCTACACGGCGCTGGAGCTCGAAGGACGTGATATCTATATCCGGGAGGGGTGCAACAACTGCCACACCCAGATGGTACGTCCGTTGAAGTTCGAAACGGCCCGGTACGGGGATTACTCAACGCTGGCTGATTCGGCGATCGATCGGCCGCACCTCTGGGGGTCGAAGCGCACCGGACCCGATCTCGCCCGGGTCGGCAGGAAGTATCCGGCTGCATGGCATGTCATCCATATGAAAAGCCCGCAGAGTATGTATCCGAAATCAAATATGCCCCCCTATGCATGGCTGGCGGACAGAGACCTGAACACGAAGTATACCGAGGCGAAGATGAAGACCCTCGGATATCCCTATACTGCCGCTGATCTCAGGGCCCTGGAAGGCAAGACCGAGATGGACGCCATCATCGCTTATCTTCTGCGTCTCGGCAATGAGCTCAGGTGATCCATGGAACTGAAGGCATGGCTCTATTTCGGGTTTACCACGCTGCTTACGGCGGTCCTGGCGTATATTATCGTCTACTATTTCCGGGGCAAGCGCAAAGACCGGGTGGAGCAGCCCAAGTACCGGATGTTGGAAGAAGATGGCGAATAATCATCAAATAAATTAGGCGACAATTTCCAAATCTCAAATAAATGACAAACCCCAAATGTTCAAAGGTCCAAGCAGTTGAAATTTCTTAATTGGATATTATTTGTGATTTGGGATTTGGAACTTGGGATTTTTTAAGGAGAACCCCTATGGCAGACTACGACGGCATAACCGAGCGGGAAGAGGGCAAAAAAAAGATTCCCCTGGGCATGCTTATTCTCTTCTGGGGCCTTGTCGTTTCCGGTCTCCTCTATCTGTATCTGTTTACCCCCCTGTTCTCGGGCTGGACACAAGTGGGCCGGTATGAAAAAAAGATGCAATCCCAATCTGATGCGGAAGCCCCGGCTGTGCAGAAAAAAACGGTAACTGCCGCCGTTGTTTCAAATAAAGAACGTGCAAAGAGAGGTAAGGAGATTTACGACGCCATGTGCGCAATGTGCCACGGAGAGAATCTGGAAGGCGGTGCAGGGTCGGCTTTGACGGGGCCGACGTTCCAATACGGTGATTCGCTTCAGGACCATATTCGTGTCATTACCAAGGGTACCCCGAAAGGGATGCCTGGCTTCGAAAGCAGTCTCGGCCCGGAAAAGGTCCGCAACGTGTCCCTCTACATCCATTCACAGCACTAGGGTTCTTCCCCGGCTCGCGAAGCCTGCCATGATGATCTTCAGAGAGGAGCGGATGCAGCGCCTTGGGTCGCGATCAACGTCGATTATTTGTTTGTTGCCTCTCGTGTAGCCCCTTTTGAAATCTACTGCAGGAATACGCATGATGTCTTTCCGCTCCTGGCGCTGGGTCGCGGCCTGGCTGCAGGCCCTCGTTATCATCGGCCTGCCCTTTGTCCGGATACATGGCCAGAGCGCCCTGCGTTTTGATGTGCCCTCCTTGAGGTTCTATTTTTTCGGCTCTTCTTTCTGGATCAGCGAAGCCTACTTTTTTCTTCTCATTCTTCTCCTGTTTTTCATCGGGGTGATGCTCGTTACGGTTTTGTATGGACGGATCTGGTGCGGCTGGGCCTGTCCCCAGACCACGCTGTCGGACTTTGCACGGTTGATCGATAATTTCTCCCGTTTCATGGCAGGCCGGGGCAGGAAAGCCCTTTCATTCATGCTGTCTCAGGCCTTTCTTCTCATCTTTTCCTGTTTCGTTGCGGCAACCCTGATCTGGTATTTCGTGACTCCCTATGACATGATCAGTGAGGCTTTCGCTTTTTCCCTCGGCCCCTGGACGTTCGGGACGTGGCTATTCTTCTCCGTCCTGATTTACCTCAACCTCGCCTTTGTTCGCCAGAAGTTCTGCGCCTTCGTCTGCCCCTATGCCCGGCTGCAGAGTACCTTTTTTGATGAGAAAACGCTTACTATTTCCTTCGATCCCTCACGGGAGGATGAATGCCGGGGATGTGAGGCCTGCGTGGAAGCGTGTCCTGCCGGAATCGACATCCGGGCAGGGCTTCAGGTGGAGTGCATCAACTGCGCGCAGTGCATCGATGCCTGCGCTGAGAAAGTGAAGAGATTCGAGAAAAGATCACTCATTGGATATGTCTTCGGCCTCGGTCGTGAAAAGGACCAGCAGGTATCGAGACCGCGCGTTGTGTGGCTCTCTCTCGTCTTCGCCCTTATGGCCGTGCTGTTCGTGTATCAGATCGCTGCCAGAGTGCCGCTCGATTTCTGGGTGTCGAACGAAACCATGAGAATGGCCGGCCGGGATACTTCCCCGGGGAAGCTGATCAATCGGTTCAGTCTTCGTGTCGAGAACAGGAGTCTTAAGCCGGCTACGTATAAGCTCCGTGTATCGGGGCTGCGTGATGCGGAACTCCTGATGTCGGCCAATCCCTTCATAATCCCGGCGGACTCTTCCGAGGACCTCAGCGTTTACATCGTGCTGAAAAAACAGTATAGTGAAAAGGAAACAGCTGCCCTCTGGTTTACCCTGGAAGATGTCCACAATCCGGAACTGCGAATAACACGAGAGACGCGGTTTGTATTGCCTTTAAAAAAAAATAACCACAGGTAAACACAGATGAATTCAGAAGCTAGAATTCTATACTTGTGCTTTTCTGTGTTCACCTGTGTTAATCTGTGGTTTCATTAAGGAGAGTTTCCGTTGAATGCAGTCTCTGAAAAAGCAACGTTCACCTGCGATCATTGCCTGCTGCCGGTTTCCGAAAGAGAGGCACTAGTTGACGGGCATGCATCGGGCCGTACGGTGTTCTGCTGCCACGCCTGCAGGGCAATTTACCGGATGATCAATGAAGAGGGCCTGGGAGAATTCTACCGCAGGCGTGACTGGAGCACCCGCGGAATCCCGGAATCCCTCAGGGTCACTGATCCCGTTGCACCAGACGCGCAGGCGCAGGCAGGGGACGATCAGGAAGAGGCTGCATCCCTTGCTCCCTTCATCCGGGGGGACGGCGATGTCAAAGAAGCGGAAGTCATGATTGACGGGATCCGCTGCGCCTCCTGCGTCTGGCTCAACGAGAAGGTACTCGAGAGGACCAAGGGCGTCGTATCCGCCCGTTTGAACTTCGCCACGCACCGCGCGCTGGTGAAATGGGACAGCAGAGCAATCACCCTCAGCAGAATCCTCGCACGGATGCGTTCCATAGGATATCTCGCGAGTCCTTATACGCCTGCGGCCCAGGAAGAATTTCTCCGGAAGCAGAACCGTGACCTCCTGATCAGGGTCGGTACGGCGGCCTTTTTTTCGATGCAGCTTATGCTGTTCAGTTTCGGGCTGTACGCAGGGTTCTTTCAGGGCATAGAACCCGTGATGAAGCGCTTGCTGTCCTTCGGGGCCCTCCTTGCCTGCACGCCTGTCCTGTTCTACTCGGGATGGCCCTTTCTGTCCGGCGCAGTCCGCGGTATCCGGAACCGGGCCTTGAACATGGACGTGCTCATCTCGCTGGGAGCATTGTCGGCTTATTGCTTGAGCGCATACCATATGATCATCGGCGGCGAGGTGTATTTTGACACTTCTGCGATGATCATTACTCTCGTGCTCGTGGGGAGGTTCCTCGAAAATTCCGCCAAACAATCGGCATCGCAGGCCGTGGGCAGGCTGCTCGCGCTCCAGCCCCGGGAAGCACGGATCATCCGGGAAGGCGTGCGGGTGCTGGTGCCGACGGGGGATGTTACCGAGGGGGATGTCCTCGAAGTCAGGGCAGGAGAAAAGGTACCCCTTGATGGCATTATAGAAAATGGAGTGACTGAAATAGACGAAGCGCTCGTCACCGGAGAGTCGAGGCCTATAGAGAAATTACCAGGCTCGGACGTTATCGGCGGTACCATGAACGGCCTGGGAACGATTAGCGTAAGGGTAACGCGCATCGTACAGGAAACGACCATCTCACGGATCGCACAACTCGTTGAGAGCGCGCAGGCAGCAGCAGCTCCCATCCAGCGAGTTGCCGACAGGGTATCGGCGTACTTCATTCCATTTGTCCTGTCCTTGGCCGCAGGGACCCTGTACTACTGGTCCCGCCAGGCAGGTCCTGGTGAGAGTGCAGCGGCAGTAATGAACGCCGTGGCAGTGCTCGTGATCGCCTGTCCCTGTGCACTCGGCCTCGCGACACCCGTGGCTATCCTCGCCGGCACCGGGCGTGCAGCACGTTCCGGTATCCTCATCAAGGGCGGGGACGTGCTCGAGGGTATGCAGAAGGTGCGCACCGTTGTCATGGACAAGACCGGTACGCTTACGACGGGAAAGATGGAAGTCGTTGGAGTACGGAGTATGGAGCAAGCCACGCTTGGGCGTGGCGTCATAAATGGCAACGTCCAAAATATGGTGCATGCCGAGAGAGCAGGGGAATGGGTGAATAGACACTCCGCACTCCGCACTCTGCAC
>DMKB01000102.1 GCA_003454665.1 Nitrospiraceae bacterium
CTGAACATAGTCCGTGAAGGGAATCTCCTTCACCACACCGCCGTTCACCGTGCCCTGCCAGTTCTTTTTCTTCCTGCCCGCTGCATGAATGACGTGCGGCGTGTTCGCGTTGATGTGGACGACGGACAAATGCCCCACGATCTCGCCGACGATGCGCTTTGCCGGGTCCTTCACCCAATAGATGATATCGCCGTCTTTCAATTTCTTCTGGAGTTTTTCCGCCAACAGCTCTTCCTTCGGCAGGATCCTCACCTTGTCGCGGCCCCGCGAACCCTCGATCTTCCGTGTTTTCCCGAGGTCTCTGGTGATGTTCGCGCCCCACTTGCCGCTGAACGTCATGTCCTCACCGTACTGGTATCGCTCTTCATAGTTGGCAACGAGACCGTCCTCGAGTTTCCCCTGCGTTATGAACCTGAGGGAAAGCCCCTTTTCGATCGCCTCGGCCGGGAATGCCGACTGCGCAAGCTCCACTGAGCGGAAGGTGTGATACATGCAGTCCACTTTTTCGTCTGCCTCGATGCGGTTCGTCCGAACGTACAGCCCGAGGGGATCGGGATCGTAGGTGGTGCCGATAAACCGGTGTGCCCAGTAGGCGATCCGCTCGCCGAGCGGGCGGCTTGCGATCTGGTTCTGGGTGTACAGAATCTCTGCTTCCGTCATGTTACCGGGGATCTTCTTGTCCCATTTGTCGGGATCGAATATTCTGAGTCCCTGGGTGAAGTTCGTGGAGAACCAGCCCCGGTAAAGACTGTATACCCGAACAGACCGCTTTCCGGCGGCGCGGACAAACCGTCCCCTGCCCACGTACAGCCCCATTGTTTTCTTCTGAAAGAGGACAATATCTCCGGGCCGCAGGCGCTTTTTTCTCTTGATGACCTGTGCCCTGGCCATCAGTGCGGAACGGTCCCGCTCTATGGGGATCCCGTGCATCCGGTAGGCAATCGAGATCAGGCCCCAGGTATCCATGCCCTGGGCCGTCAGCCCTCCGGCAAGATGCCGAACGCCCTGAAACCTCCTGGCGCTCTTCGCTATTTTATCGGGGAAAAATTCGGTGAACGGTTTGATGATACTAACATCTGCGGGCTTGACGATTGCAAAACTGTTGTCGGGGAATTGTACAGTGAAGCCCTTCTCGTTCTTTTCGAGCATCGGCAGCCGGGTGCCGGCATAGAGGGAAACCTTATGATCCCCGGTACTGTCCAGGATGAGGGCACGGGCCTTCGGGCTCGTCACGACGATCCTCGGCTGTCCTTGATTCAGATCATCGGCGGCCGCGTTTTCGGAAATGCGTACTGCCTCCTGGTGGATCCAGCCTTCGCGGTTCCCCTGGCTGGGTATGGCTATCTGGTACCGGTAATCCTGCTTTCCGAGAATACGGACCTCGTCTCCGAGGAGTACTTGCGTTGCCAGCCTGGATCGTGGTCCGGATAGGGTGCGTACGTTCGCAAGGGGAACGGAGACAATACCGACGGCGCCTGCTGTTTCTTCCTGGGAGAACGCCGTGAACGGCGCGAGCAGGACGGCGCTGAAGGCCAGTACAATATATAGTTGCATTCTGCCCATGATAACTTCAGGAGGTCACGATGGATTACTGCAGGGCTCTACGAGGAGGAATGCTCACCATGGCCGTTCTGCATGAGTGCCATACGATCCTCACCGTGTGATCCATTTGACGATCCGGGTGTTCAGTCGTACGTACGGCACACAGCGCTGCGCTTGAACGTTTTTGCCGGGAGATCTATGGTGCCGAAGGGGGGACTCGAACCCCCATGGGTCGCCCCACACGCCCCTCAAACGTGCGTGTCTACCAATTCCACCACTTCGGCGAGAAACTATTTTTCAGCCGCGGACACGCGCGAATTTTTCACGAATAAAAAAACTCTTTTTTTCAGGCTCTATGAAGTTCTCTTCATCATTCGCGTTTATTAGCGTCAATTAGCGGCTAGCGTGAGTCTTTTAACTGCGAATGAACACGAATAGCCCAGAACCAGAAGCGGCCACTCGTAAGCACGAATGTAAAAAAAGAGCCTTAAACTCTTCTGATGTTTATTTTTTTCGCGGCAATTCGCGACAATTCGTGGCAAAATTATTGTTGCTACTTTTTCATCGCAGGCTGTTTTTCGTGGACGTAGGTGAGCCAATCCGTATGCCTGTTGTCCCGGCCGTAGACGATGTCAAAAAATGCGGCCTGCAGCTCTTTCGTGATCGGCCCGGGCATTCCCGGTCCGATGCGCCTGTTGTCCACCTCCCGGATCGGCGTAATCTCGGCGGCCGTTCCGGAAAAAAACGCCTCGTCGGATATGTAAAGCTCGTCCCTGGTGAAGCGCTCTTCCACGAGACGCATGCCACGCTCTTCCGCCAGCTGTATGATCGCGTCCCTCGTGAGCCCTTCGAGGATAGATGTGAGCGGCGGGGTCTTGATCAATCCCTTCCGGATGACAAAAATATTCTCCCCGCTGCCTTCGGCCACATACCCGTCCGTGTCCAGCAGCAGCGCTTCATCATAACCGTCCTTGATCGCCTCGCGCTTGGCGAGGAGTGAATTCGCGTAATTGGCCGTGGTCTTTGAGCGCACCATGGTGGCATTCACATGGTGGCGGGTATAGGACGATGTCTTCACCCGGATGCCGTTCTTCAGGCCTTCTTCACCGAGGTAGCTGCCCCAGGGCCAGACGGCGATCACGACCTGGATGGGGTTATCGAGAGGGAATATCCCCATGGCGCCGTACCCGATATAGGCAAAAGGCCGTATGTAGCATTCCTCGATCTTATTGGCACGGATGGTCTGCAGGATGGCATCCGATACGTCGGTGGGCGTAAAGGGTATCTCCATCTGGCAGATGTGCGCCGAGTCGAACAGCCGGTCGACGTGCTCCTGCAGCCTGAATACGGCCGGTCCGGCAGCGGTCTTGTAGCAGCGAATGCCCTCGAACACCCCCGTACCGTAGTGGAGCGAATGGGTGAGCACATGGGTCTTCGCTTCGTCCCACTGCACGAACTCACCGTTCATCCATATCTTTTCGGTAGCCTGAACCATAGAGGTCAGTTATAACAGTACGGGTGAAAATTGTCAATCAATTTTTTCCCAACGTTTTTCTCGTCTTACGCGGCTTGCCCCGCCGGCATAGACACCCGGCAAGGAGCACGAAGACGGCCCGGCCGGCCAGGATACAAGCTGATTTACGGGCGCCCGTCGCCCTGTGCCTGTTTTCCCTTTGACAGGGTTTCTCATACACGATACAATATAAGTATAAGTGTCCCACCTCCCAGGGGAGGCCGACCATGCAGATCAGTAATATCCTCTTCCCAACGGACTTCTCTCACGGCGCTCGCGCTGCCATGCATTATGCCGTCTCTCTGGCGCAGGATTACCATGCACGGCTCATCCTCCTCTACGTTTTGCAGGACATAGCCATCGCGGAATGGTATATCCCGTCATCAATATCAGCTACCAACCTTGTTGAGGACATGGAGAAAGGCGCCTGGAAGGAACTGGAAACGTGGGCAGCCGAGATATCGGCACAGGTAAAAGACGTTGAAAAGATGGTGTTGCGCGGCGTCCCCTTTGTGGAGATCGTCAAAACGGCAAAGGACAGAAACGTGGACATGATCGTCATCGGCACGCATGGCAGGACCGGGATCGACCACATGCTCTTCGGGAGCACTGCCGAAAAAGTGCTGCGCAAGGCGCCCTGCCCGGTTTTGACCGTACGGATCGCAGGCACGGACAGCACGAAAGCGGAAGACTGCCTCTGAGTATGCGGGAGGAGGCAAGGGCCTCGGAAGAGACACAACCTCAGACCAATAAAGCCAAATCAACGGCGTCTCTCGCAAAGCTCGCAACGAACGCAACGAAAGGCCAAAGAATTTAGACAGGATGAATAGCCTAAAGGCCACTGGCAGGATGAAGTTTTTCCTGATGCCGGATTCCGGATGCCTGTTTGCTGCATACTGACTACTGTCTACTGCTTTTTGNNTGACTCCTGTCTCCTGACTACTGTTTGCTGTCTCCTGCCTACTTGTTCAAAGCGCTTCTCCCTTGCTCTCCCCTTCCAGCTTGTCGACGACACAGTAAATCCCCCCCTCTTTCAAGCCCGGCTTGAAGCAGCCGCTGCACGAAATGCACCGGGCACGCGCCGTGTCGCCTTCCTCCCAACGCTTTGCCAGCCAGGGCTCCCGGATAAAGGGCCGAGCCAGGGAAACATAGTCGGCCTCCTGCTTCTGAATGATCTCCCGGGCTAGATCAAAGCTGCGCAGTCCTCCGACGACCATTACGGGACAGCTGACGCTGCTCTTGATTCTGACAGCGAGGGGCAGATTATAGGCCTCCTGCTCTCGCCGGTCGATCTTCTGCCGCACCGGCGACTGGTCGCCTGACGCCGCAGTGCCGCCGCTCACTTCAATAGCATCGATCCCTTCACCGTCGAGGGCCATGGCGGCATACACGGCATCGTCGCTCACCACGCCGCCGGGCAGAAAGTCGGAACCGTTCATCTTTATCATGACGGGAAACCCCGTGCCTACGGCATCCCGCACCCTTCGGTAGACCTCGAGGAGAAAGCGACAGCGGTTCTCAAGGGTCCCGCCGTAGCCGTCGCTGCGCCGGTTGGTCAGGGGAGAAAGGAACTGGTTGATCAGATATCCGTGCGCGCCGTGGAGTTGTACCCCGTCGAAGCCGTATTCTTTGGCCCGTTGCGCCCCCGCGCCGAAGGCGTCGACGATTGCATCGATATCCCCTTGACTCATTTCCCGGGGAACAGCGGAGTAGTGGACGCTTTCGACGGCTGACGGAGCGAGACATTTCTCTCCGGCAGGAGGTGAAGCCAGGCCTCCGGCATGAACGAGCTGCATGGCGATCACGCCTCCTTCTTCATGGACGGCCGCGGAAAGGGCCTTCATTTCCTGGGCGAAGTCATCGGTGTGAATTCCCATCTGCCCGCGCATCTGTTTCCCGTCGGGCCGAACAAAAGTATAGCTGCTGATGATGAGCCCGACGCGGCCCCGCGCCAGGGTCCGGTACAGGTTGGCCAGTTTCTTCGTCGGCCTTCCGTCCGCCTCGCACATCCCCTCCCATGTCGCCGAGCGTACGAGCCGGTTTCTGAGTTTCATGCCGCTGATGCTCGTCGTATCAAAAATATCGCTCATGTCGTTCACCTTATGCGCACTGACTGCCGTATTGCGGTCCTTTCTGTAGATATGAGCCCCGTTGCTCCCAAATTAACACTATTTGCCCTTTCTGTCAAAAAAAGTGAACAGACCGGAAGCAATTCCTTGTTTGATCCCGCGGCCGTCCCGCCCAAGCGGGACTTCGGGCCTTTTTCCTGGAATTTTGTCATGAATTTCAATCGTAACAGAAGTGAATTCCTGTTGCCTTAGGCAGAACTTTGCACTATAATAGCAAGCTTCAGACACCAAGATTCCCTACGTTTCTTAAGGAGTACCGATCTACCATGGGCACAAACCTTGTCTACAAGATACTGAAAAACCATCTCGTCGAGGGGAACCTGAAGCCCGGCGAGGAAATCGCGATCCGGATCGACCAGACCCTGACGCAGGATGCGACGGGGACCATGGCGTATCTGCAATTCGAAGCCATGGGTGTTCCCCGAGTGAAGACCGAGCTTTCGGTGAGCTACGTCGACCACAACACGCTCCAG
>DMKB01000260.1 GCA_003454665.1 Nitrospiraceae bacterium
CCTCTTCGGTGACCGGATGTTCAACCTGCAGACGGGTATTCATCTCCATGAAGAAGAATTCGTCCGGCCGGTCGGCCGACACGATGAACTCCACCGTGCCCGCACCGACGTATTCCACGCTGCGGGCGGTGTTGACCGCCGCGCCGCCCATGGCCTTGCGCAAACCCTCATCGACGAACGGCGAGGGCGCTTCCTCGATGACCTTCTGATTGCGGCGCTGGATCGAACATTCGCGTTCACCCGTATAAACGACATTGCCTTTTTCATCCGCCATGACCTGTATCTCGATGTGCCTGGGCTCGGTAATATATTTTTCAACATAGACATCGGCGTTGTTGAAGGCGGCGAGAGCCTCTGACTGCGCCATCATGAAGGCAGCGGCAAATTCTTTTTCCTCCGTAACCACGCGCATTCCCTTTCCTCCGCCACCGGCGGAGGCCTTGATGATGACCGGAAATTCCAGTTCACGGGCAATCTCCACTGCCACATGCTCTTCGGTGATGATCCCATCGCTGCCGGGCAATACCGGGACTCCTGCGCTCTGCGCCGTTTCCCGTGCCCTGGCTTTGTCTCCCATCAGCTTGATACTTTCCGGACTCGGGCCAATAAACCGGATTCCCGCGGAGTTACAGACTTCGGCAAAATTCGGATTCTCCGCGAGAAAGCCGTAACCGGGATGAATGGCTTCGGAATCCGTTATTTCAGCGGCGCTGATGATGCTCGGCACATTGAGATAGCTGTCAGAGCTCTTCGGAGGACCGATGCAAACACTTTCATCGGCAAACCGCACATGCAGTGAATCTTCATCCGCCGTCGAATGCACCGCAACCGTCTTGATGCCCAGCTCCTTGCAGGCGCGGATAACACGGAGCGCGATCTCACCACGATTGGCGATCAATATTTTTTTGAACACGAAAACACCTCAGAATAGTAAATTCACAAAATGAACGGCATAGCTCATCGGCATGGTATTATCGGAAATTATTGATGGACTGCCGTTCAGGAAAACAGGGTTATACCGGCTCTACGATGAAAAGCGGCTGGCCGTATTCTACGGGCTGCCCGTCCTCAACCAGGGCCTGAACGACCTTTCCCGTCGCCTCTGACTCGATCTCGTTCATAAGCTTCATCGCTTCGATAATACACAATACCTGCCCCTTCTTTACGATGTCACCCGTCTCGACATAGGGAGGCTTATCAGGACTGTTCGCCCGATAGAAGGTGCCGACGATGGGCGACGTGATCCTGATTTGATTGCTCGTAACCGCTTCTTCCACGTGCTCCACCGCTTGCCGTTCCTGCTCCTGGATAGCCGGGGCAACAATGGCCGCAGGAGGATATTCCATGCGCGGCATGGCTTGAAACGTAACGTCTCCACCTTTCCGGAGTCTTACCTTCGAGCCCGATCGCTCGAGTTCAAGCTCCGAAATATCGGAATTTTTTAATATCTCAATCAGCTCCTTCAGCTCTTTCAGGTTCATGATTGCTCCTTAATAAAAAAATAACTTCATAACGCCCGCACAAGGTGCTCCGTGCTCCGTGCACCATGCATGCTCGTTTGCCAGCGCACCCTCTCTGCGGGGAGAATCGGTATCGCTATTTAACGCGCTCAATAAACGTGCCCGTCCGCGTATCCACTTTAATTATTTCTCCCTCATTCATATAGAGAGGGACCTTGACGACGGCGCCTGTTTCGAGAGTTGCCGGCTTCGATCCTCCGGAGGCGGTGTCTCCCTTTACGCCCGGATCGGTTCGGGCTATCGCGAGCTCTACAAACATCGGCACATCAACGTTTATGGGTGATCCTTTGTAGTAAAGGACCTTTATCTCCATATTCTCTTTCAGATATTGAATACCATCGCCGAGTTGGTCCTCACTCATCGAAAACTGCTCGTAGGTGGTCGTGTCCATGAAGTAGCGGTCCTTGTCCGCCGCGTAAAGATACTGCATGGTTTTTTCTTCCAGATCGGGTATTTCTGCTTTCTCGCTTGAGCGAAACGTCCGGTCAAGAACATTCCCTGTCCTGAGACTCTTTATTTTGGTACGAACGAAAGCCGCACCTTTGCCCGGCTT
This sequence comes from Nitrospiraceae bacterium, assembly GCA_003454665.1. Classification (GTDB taxonomy): domain Bacteria; phylum Nitrospirota; class UBA9217; order UBA9217; family UBA9217; genus UBA9217. Next base: position 2,074 of record DMKB01000260.1, read on the forward strand.
TACGTGCTGAAACTCGATAATCGTATACGGCTCTCCGTCGAGCTCTATCTTCAATCCGTTTCTGAAATCTGCTGTTGATACCGGCACGATACACTACCTCCTCATGAGCACGAACGCCTGTTCCGCATTGAATCTGTTCATCAGACTACAACGAAACCGACATGATGAAATCTCAAGTTCCTCAAGAAACGCTAAATTCATATCAACCTGCAAGAAACCAACTGAAATACATCAGGCTCTTCAACATGGTGAAGTGATAACCGTGTGGTGTCTTTGCATAATGGCGTACGGTCTTTGTCGACACGAAACGCTGACCAACAACATCACGACACGTACGCGCTACAGTTCCCGCGGCAACGTCGTCAATACCTTTGCACCCTTGTCCGTTACGACGACCATATCTTCTATTCTCACCCCGCCCCATCCGGGAATATAGACACCCGGTTCAACGGTAATGACCATTCCTTTCTCGATCGTCATGTTCGAGTGAGACGACAGCGCCGGCGCCTCGTGCACCAGAAGACCGACGCCATGACCGGTCGCGTGACCAAAATGCTTCCCGTGGCCGGATTCCTGTATCACACTTCGCGCGGCATCATCCACGATCTTGCAGGGCACGCCGGGATACATCGCCTTGATTGCAGCCTGTTGTGCTTTCAGAACCAGCCCATGTATTGTGCGCTGTTTGGCGGAAGGCTTTCCAACACACACTGTCCTCGTGATATCACTAAAATAGCCATCTGCTTCAGCGCCAAAATCGAAAGTCACCAGATCGCCCGCTTTGATGCGTCTCGTCGATACGGACGCATGGGGCATGGCGCCGTTTTTACCCGATGCCACAATGGTATCAAATGCCGTCCTGCGGGAACCTTTTTCCCGCATCAGGCACTCGAGACGCAGCCCGAGTTCCTGCTCTACAGCGTCGGGCTTAATGTATCTTCTCAATTCCAGAAAGGACTGTTCAGCACGGCGGATGGCCTTTCGGATGCGCGCGAGCTCTGCCACATCTTTTTGCCGACGGAGTTTGGCAACAAGTCCACCGCCTTTCTTGAGCTTCAGGCCGGCTTTCTTCAGTTTATCGTACGTGTCAATCGGTAATGACGATTCGTCGTACCAAAGGGAACGGACGTTTGATCGAACAAGTACTTCCCGAAGCGCCGCTGTCCAGTCCGTCTTCTGTATCAGTATTGCTACGCCTGTAGTTTCTCTCCGCGCCTGGATCATGTACCGGAAATCCGTTATCAGACACGGCCGGCCGGAAGCAACCAGTACAATACCTGCCGAGCCCCGAAAGCCGGTGAGGTATCGGACATTCTCTCGCTCCGTAACGAGCAAGGACTCGATACCGCTCTCGGCCATGTGCCTTTTGAGTCGGATGATTCGCCCACGCTCAGGTTTCCTCATCACCTCGCACCGTCGCCAACAGCGAGTCCGGCGGCTGCCCTGAGGGCGAGGAGATAACTCTCGAGACCAAAGCCGGTAATCTGGCCCGCGGCCACGGCGGAAATGTATGAATGCCGCCTGAATTCCTCCCGTGTATAGATATTGGAAAGGTGCGTTTCCACCGTGGGAATCCCCGTCGACGCAATGGCATCACGCAATGCGACACTCGTGTGCGTGTATGCCCCGGGGTTGATAACAATGGCCTGGTATTCGCCGATCGCCGCCTGGATTTGCTCTACCAATGCCCCTTCATGGTTCGACTGAAAAAAGGACACTGCGACGCCAATTTCAGCAGCGAGGGAGGAAATGCGATCATTAATTTCATCGAGCGTAAAGGACCCATAAATATCAGGCTCCCGTGTTCCGAGCAGATTCAGGTTCGGCCCATGGATGACAAGAATTTTCATGCCCCCCCCAAAAAAATAAAAAACTGCCGAAGCAGTTTACCGTCGAAGAATAAAAGAGTAAAGCGAACGGGTTAAAACTCTTTCAGCAGTTTCGGCACGGACATCCGAAGGAGAAATCTCCCTTTCCCGAAATTCCCATCCGCTTTGATCACAAGAACAAGAAAATAATCTTCATTGAGACGGCGAAGCATGATCATCGCCCGGTCCGCAATAACCGAAACCTCCTTTGTCGATCCCAGTTGCGCCGCCCGGGACCCCTTCTCGATCTCCTTGAGAAGAGACGCATATTCCACCGTCATTGACTGAAGATCCATCTCGCTGGATACGGTAAATTCGTCAACGGGGATACCGTCAGTGCCTACGACAATGGCGCCGAGCGCGCCTTCGGTGCCATTCACTAAATCTTTCAAGATCTCGGAAAAAGGCATCTATTTCTGCTTCTCCTTCACGATGTTTTTAAGCCACGATTCGAGCCGCAGGATAGTCGCCTTTCGCCCCGGAGAAACCGATGAGGGCTGCTCATCCGGCCCTGTATCAAAGGAATGTGCCGATGGCTCCAGAGACGGCGGTACGGAATCGCTCGCTAGGTCCGCACCGAGATCATACGACGGTGCCGGTGCTCCAGCCCATGGTTCAGGCTCCGCCGGCGGTAGAGAGGCACCGGCTTGCTGATCTCCCGCAGGAACGGCCTGGCCGTCCATGGCTCGTACCTGCTCGAGCTTATCCTGCAGAGCCTGGTTGCCGGGATTCTCCGCAACCATCTTTTCGTAAATATCTATGGCCTTTTCATGAAATCCCTGAGAGATATAGAGCTCAGCAAGGGTATTGGTCGAGAAATCATCGGCCGGCGATGCTGCAGGGGGAGCGGACTCCTGACCTGGTGCGCCGGAACCCGACAAAACATCAATATCAGCCATTCCCGGCACATCAGCAGAAACCTGATATGCCTCATCAAGCGTGAAAGCACCACCGGCGGACGGATCCGCACCGGCATGAACCGGTTGAACAGACGGTTCCGATGCCGGGCCAGCATCGAAGGCTGCTTCCATCCCGGCCATCGCGGGGACTTCTCCTCCAAGGGGTTCAACAATGAGCACGTCTTCCGGCTCTTCCCGTATTTCATCCTGTGGCAATACATTTTGCATTGGCATGGAACCAGGTTTCTGAATCTGCCCTGCCTGCGCTACGGCCCCACCGGGAGGGATCGACATGCCTTCCGGAGGAGACTTACCGCCAGGCGCCGACTTTTTCTGGAGTAATCGCTCTTTTACCGGCCGACCGGCCTTCAAGTCGGCTACAAGAGATATGACCTCTTCGTCGCTGGGATTAAGAGACAGCGCTAGCGAGTAATGACTGATCGCACTGACATTTTCTTCTTGCAGTGCATAGATATCTCCCAACTTTCTCTGCGCGAGGAGATTATCGGGAATCGCCTTTACAACTTCTTCAAACTCTTTCTTTGCAGCCGCGAGATCCCCTTTTTCGAAGAGGAGTCTGCCCAAAAAAGCTTTTGCCGTCACATACCCGGGGTTGTTTTTTAGCCCCTCCGTGAGTACATGGATGGCCATCTCCATGTCCCCGACTTTTTTGTACTCCTCGGCAAGAGGAACAAACAGCTTGGACTTGGGATCTTTTTCTATACGCTCCGTCAACTTTGCTATTTCGGAGGTTTCTTTATCCATACTGTTTATGTGATACGGTTCATATTACGCCTATTACAAAAAATTTTACCAAATACAGCGTATAAAAGTCAAGGCAAAATCCCTCTCTTTACCATAAGTTCCACAATGTTGTCGAGAATATGCGATGCTATTTCGGCCTTCGGCAATACCGGAAGTTCGGTAACCACGCCCGATCGGTCGATAATAGTCACGCTGTTGGTATCGGAAGCAAATCCCGCGCCCTTCTGGAGCAGATCATTCGCCACAATCATGTCGAGATTCTTTTTCTGGAGTTTGTCCGTGGCGTTCTGTACGATCGAATCAGTCTCTGCGGCAAAACCGACGAGCACACGGCTTCCCGGGATCGAGCCCGCTTCCCGAAGGATGTCCTCGGTGCGCTCAAGTGCAAGCGTGTCCGGGACGGCTTCTTTCTTTACCTTGCGATTCGAAGCTGCAACAGGCCTGAAATCGGAAACAGCTGCCGTCATAATGACTGCGTGAGCTTCCTTCACGTGGTCTCGGACAGCCTTGCGCATCTCCGCCGCCGTGCCGACATGAACGCACTCTACGGCGGCCGGCGGCTCTAGCTGGGTAGGCCCGCTTACCAGGACTACCTGGGCTCCCCTGTCGCGCGCAGCAGCGGCGACAGCATAGCCCATTTTGCCGGTAGAGGGATTACTGATAAACCGGACGGCGTCTACGGGCTCCCGCGTTGGTCCAGCTGTCACGAGGACGGTCTTGCCCGTCAGAACCTGATTTCCGAATACCGAAACCACACGCTGAATAATGGATTTCGTGTCCGCAAGCCTCCCGTGTCCGCTCACGCCGCAGGCAAGCGGGCCCGGTTCCGGCTCAATGAAGCGCACGCCCCGCTCCTTCAGGAGCGAAATATTACTTTGAAGAGCGGGATTACGGTACATCCTGTCGTTCATGGCAGGCGCCATGACGAGTGGGCAGTCGAGCGCCATGAGAGTTGAGGTGAGGGCGTCATCGGCTATGCCTGCCGCCACTTTGCCGATAAGGTTGGCAGTAGCGGGTGCGACAAGCGCCAGATCCAGCGAATCGGTGATAGCGATGTGTCCTATCGTTTCCTGTGATCCGTCCTGGAATTCATCGGTCAGCACCGGTTGTTCACTCAGTACTGCAAAAGTGAGCGGTGAGACAAATCGGGTCGCGTGATTCGTCATCACCACGCGAACGGAAGCGCCAAGCTCCTTCAAGCGGCGCACGATCTCCACTGCTTTGTACGCTGCTATACTCCCGGTCACGCCGAGGGCTATTTTTTTTCCGTGCAACATGTTGTTTGCCTTGTCAGCGCTTATTCTTCAACCTCTTCGGGCTCTACTTCGTCAAAATCGTCCTCTTCGGCATCTCCCTCGTCCCCTTCCAGAGCAGCCTCCTCTGTTTCTTCCTCCTGCGACTCAGAGAGATAGACGCTGAGTTCCTTGCGGATTTCTTCCTCCTTGGCTGAAAGTTCCTCTGCAAGTCTCGCCTGCTCCTGTTCCTTCAGGAATTCCTCCTTCGCCGTTACCGCCTCTTCGCCAACGAGGGATTTCAGCCTTCCCGATAAAATTTCCTCGAGCGCAACGGTCGTGTCTTTCACTGACCGCGTGTCCACCTGGAGAGGCGCGTCGGCGGTCAGCTGTCTCACCCGCTGTGATGCAATATGGACGAGCCGAAATTTTGAATCAGTGATTTTCTCCGTAACCTCAATGGGTAGTGATATAATATCCAGATTCTGTTCCATAGAGCGTTGAGTCCTCCTGTGGTAAATTAATAAAAAAAGGCGCGATTGTCGTGCTCTGTTGCATCGGCCGGCCAAACTGACGGAACGACGAGTACGGCAGCAGAACACCCATGACACTACTGCTCTTGCCCTTCGTGGGTACATGGTTCAAAGCGAATAAATCGCTCACGAT
>DMKB01000271.1 GCA_003454665.1 Nitrospiraceae bacterium
GAGACGTTCTCCACGTTTGCCATCATCTGCGTCACCGACCCCGAGGTCTTCTGGACGTTCGACGAGAGGGAATCGGCGTTCTTGCCCACGCTCTGGATCGAGGCGGCCATCTCTTCCATGGACGACAGGGTCTCTTCGGCCGCCTGGGACGTTGTCGACGCCCCCTGCCGTACCTGCCGGGAGCTCGCCGCGATCTGCTCCGCGCCCGAGGCGGTCTTGGTCGCGCCCTGGCGGATATCGCCGATGAGGTTCTTGAGATCGGACACCATCTTGTTCATCGCCGTGCCGAGTTCGCCCAGCTCATCCTCCGAGTGCAAATCTGCTTCATGGGAAAGGTCTCCCTTGGCGACCCGCCGGGAAACAGCAATCATTTCCGTGATCGGTGATAAAATAATGCTCCTCGTCGCGATAAAAATCACCGCTCCCAGCACGCATGCGGCAACGAGGTTTACCAGAAGAATAAAAATAACGGTCGTGATAATCTGTTTACGAATCTTGTGTTCCGACATCCCGATGGTTACCGTGCCGAGCGTAGTGCTCTCCATCATGATGGGGGCAGAAATTTCAGCGGCGGCCTTTTCCTGTTTAGCCGCGGTGATAATCGCGGACAGCGTGCTGTCTTCCGGCAGTGACGACAGAATGCCTTTCAGCCCTGGTGCCTGCTCATTGATGCTGGCAAAACGCGACGTAAGGAAGCTTCCCTTCGCATTCTGGATAACGGCGTACGCGACCTCCTCATCCTTGATGACGTCGTTTACGATTGCGTCAAGCTGCATGGTGTCATTCATCAGCACGGGGTCGAGACTGAGCTTTGCCATGTAGGACCCAAGTCCGAATCCTTTATCCATGAGAGATTTTTGGAGCAGCGCATTCTCGTTTCGCGCGATTATCGTTATCGAAACCAATGAGGTGATGATCAGCACCCCGATAATCACACTGAGCAATTTACCCCGGACACTTTTTTTAATCATTTTTCCTACCATGATTCCGGCCTCCCTAGCCTCGAGTGATGCATTTCCCCTTGCTCTCCCTCGCGAGTTACATGCTTATCTTTATCCTCATGGCGAGTATGTTCCGCCGATGCCCACCAATACAGTCCTTCCGCCTATCGCTTTATCTCCGATTCCCTTCCCGCCATGATTCTGGCCGTATCCACGATAAGCACCACCTGTCCGTCTCCCAGGATCGTAGCGCCCGAGATACCGACGGTGTCACCGAGATAGTCGTCGAGGGCCTTGATCACGATCTCCTGCTGCCCCAGAAGGCGGCCCACCAGTATACCCATGCGTTTCTCCGCCCGGCCGATGACGACCATGTAATTGATCTCCTGGTCGTTCCCCGGCAGGCCGAGGGTCTCGTGTAATCGCTTGACCGGCAGCAGGGTGTCTCGAATCTGCACGACTTCCTTGCCGTCGGCCTTGTGGATGTCGGAGGTGTGGATCTTGACGCTCTCGAGCACGGCGCTGAGCGGAACGGCAAAGGATCGGCCCGAAACATCGACGAGCAGCACGGGTATGATGGCGAGGGTGAGCGGCATCTTGAGGATGAATTCCGTCCCCTGGCCCGGGTCACTCGTCACTTCGATGATGCCGTTGAAGTCGGAGACCACCTTTTTGACGACATCGAGGCCCACGCCCCGGCCTGATGTCTCGGACACCGCCGCGGCGGTGCTGAATCCCGGCGTGAAGACGAGACTGAAGACGTCTTCCTGGGTAAGGTGCTGGCCCCGGCTGATGACCCCTTTTTTGATTGCTTTCTCCCTGATGTGGCTCTCGTTCATCCCCCCGCCGTCGTCCTTGACGGTAATGACGATGTGGTTGGACTCCTGTTTGGCCGACAGGTGTATGGACCCTGACCGGCTCTTCTTGTTTTTTGCTCTGACGTCCGGCTCCTCGATCCCGTGGTCGATGGAGTTCCGGATGAGGTGCAGCAGGGGTTCGCCGAGGGCATCGATAACGGTCTTGTCGATCTCCGTCTCTTCGCCGGCAAAGGTGAGAGTCACTTCTTTGTGCTTCTGTTTTGCCAGGTCCCGCACCATCCGGGGGAACCGCTGGAAGACCTGCCGGATGGGCAGCATCCGGACCCGCATTATGGCTTCCTGCAGGTCCGCTGAAGTTTTTTCGATCATCTGTGCCACGGCCGGCAGCTCGCCGAAGAATTCTTCGCCCCCGACGAGGTCTTCGACCTGCTTGGCGATCTGATGGAGCTTTGTCTTGTGGATGACGAGCTCGCCAGTAAGGTTCAAGAGATGGTCGAGGCGTTCGAAGTCCACCCGCAGGATGTTGGACTTTACGAGAGGGGCTGCGGACTGGCTGTCGCCGGCGTTGCCCTCCGGCGAGCCGTTTCGGCGGCCCCTCGTGCGGGCGGTTTTTACCTTTGTTCCTGCCACGGCTTTCCGCCGTGTTATTGTGCCGCCTGCCCGGCGGTCGGTGGCGAGGGACTCGAGAAAGGCCGTTGCCTGCGACAGATCGGGGTTCGGTTCTGTCACGACCTGCTCCACGGCATTCCGCAGCTCCGTGGCGTTCTCGAACAGGGCATCGAGGAGGGCCTGGTCCGCGAGCGCCGGCGTATCGATCACCCGTTTGAACACCCCTTCGAGCTCGTGCACGTTCTGCTGAATGGCCACAAAGCCCATCATGCCGGAGTTGCCCTTGAGCGTGTGGAGGGGGCCGAGCAGATCACTTACGACGTCAGCGTCGATCCCGGCGGTATCCACGCCGCGCTCAAGGTCGAGCAGCGCGTCATCGAGGGCGTCGAGATGGGCTCTCGCGTCATCGATGTAGTCGTGCAGCAGTGACGATGTATCTAAGGCATCACCCACGGTGGCCTCCTTTCCCTGCCAGACGCTCCCGCCTAGCCCTTTTCCGGATACAGTTTCTCGATAAGACCATGCAGGTCGCTCGGCTGGAACGGTTTTTTCACGTATCCCTTTGCCCCGAGAGAAAGGGCCTTCATGGTGTCTTCTTCCTTGCCCTCGGTACTCACAATGATTATAGGAATATGATTGTACGTTCCCGCCTCTTTCACCTTCTTGATGAAATCGAGTCCGTTCATCACCGGCATATTGATGTCCAGAAGCACCAGGTTTATGTCGGTATTCTTTGCCAGTTTGTCAAGACCATCCTGGCCGTCCAAGGCGTCCACGATCGCGCATTTATAGCGCATCAGCACCATCTTGTACATCTGGTGTATCAAGGCAGAGTCGTCAACGACAAGCACTTTCTTCAACATGTTCCTCCTCCTCGTATCTGCCCGGAAGCAGCTCTCTGTGCACCGCAGAGCATTTACCTGCCGGCCACAATTCCCAATTCCCGGATGTGATTTGTCAGCTCCGCAATATCAACGGGTTTATCATAGTAATATTGGGCCCCACGCTCATAGGCATCCTTCCGTATATCATCAGAGCCGTAGGCGGTCATAATAATCACTTTGGTCTGCGGCCAGTACCGCTTAATATAGCTCAGCAGTTCCAGCCCCTCGACACCCAGTATTCCCGACATGCGTATGTCAGCGATGACCAGATCAAAGGGATAATGCTCCAATGCCTCTTCCGCCGTCTCAAGCCTGCTCGCGGTAACAACCTCGACGCCCTTCGAGCGCAGAGCGTACGAAAGGGTCAGCAGTATGGTAGGCTCATCATCAACAATAAGGATTCTTTGCGGCTCAAAACTGGCTGACATAGGTTTCGTCTCCACGGCCCGAGAGGGGCGTAAAAAAACGTGCTGCGAATTGCAATACTTTTGTAGCAATAATCGTACCTAGGCGGAAATACAGCCATATAGTTTATAAATCAATAGGTTACATGCGAGAGAGCACATGAGCATGTGCCCGAAAAGACTACAGTGGCGGAATTCGGTCAGCGAAATTCGGCAATCCCAGCCATGATAGCCCATGGACAGGCTTGTCCAACCGTGTTGCTTTCATCCGGGAAAGGTGCTACAGTGCGGAAAAGGGGAGAGGACGTGGCCTTGGACGGGCCAAAAATTTCGCCTGCACCCTGGGGGTGTACAGGACGGGTCGGGGATGTGCAAAAAAAGAAAAAAAGCCCTATCCCTCCACTTCAACTGAGCTAAAGACCCACACCAAACCCGGAAGAACCAAATAACTAATGCCGATTTCGCACGCATGCATAAAGTCTCTTGTCCTCGATGAACTAAAAACAGCGTTGGCCACCAAGGGCCTGAAACCGTACCGGGCCGCACAGGTGTTTGATTGGATATACAAGCACGGCGCCACAACATTCGACGAGATGACGAACCTGTCAAAGGCCGAGCGGACGCTCCTCGCCTCCACGTATTCCCTCGTCAGCCCCCGCATCCTCGAGCAGGAAGCTTCCGCCGACGGCACGGAAAAATATCTTCTTCAACTTGAGGACCGGCAGACCATTGAGAGCGTAGTAATTCCCGACGGCAAGCGGCTGACGCTCTGTATTTCTACGCAAGTGGGGTGCAAACAGGGCTGTCGCTTCTGCCTGACCGGCAGGAATGGGTTCAGGAGAAACCTGGCTGCATATGAAATTGCCGATCAGGTCACCGTGGTCGAGAAAAATATCTCAGAGAGCGGCGACGGACCGGCAGGAGAGGCTCGCCCGGACGGAAGACGGCACATCGCCAACATCGTCCTCATGGGTATGGGAGAACCGCTGGCGAATTATGATGCGGTACAGCGGGCGCTCACCATCATCACCGCGCCCTGGGGCTTCGGTTTTTCTCCCCGCCGGGTGACTCTTTCCACCGTTGGCCTTGTTCCGGAAATCAGGAAGCTCGGCAGAAACGGCCCCCGGGTAAACCTCGCGGTTTCACTGAATGCAACGACAGACAGGATACGGGACGGGATCATGCCGGTAAACAAACGCCATCCCCTGCAAGAGCTGATTGCCGCTTGCAAACACTATCCCCTCGAACCGACGAGGCGGATAACGTTTGAGTATGTTCTGCTGGGGGGGGTGAATGATTCGGAAGAAGACGCGCTGCGCCTTTCAACACTCCTTCGCGGCATACCCTGCAAAGTAAATCTCATTCCCTTCAATCCCTTTCCGGGGAGTGCGTTCAGCAGGCCGGAGGATGGGGCAGTCTCTGCATTTCAGAAGGTTTTGCGCGCCCGTAACTTCACGGCGCTGGTGCGGGAGTCCCGGGGCAAGGATATTTCTGCGGCCTGCGGCCAGCTTCGCAGTCGCCTCGCTTCACTGCAAAGTGCAAAATGAGATTTGCAAAAGCCAACGGCGTCTCTCGCAAAGCCGCAAAGAAAGGCTAAAGAATTTGGGCAGGATTAATAGCCTAAAGGCCACAGGCAGGATGAGAAGCGAAGTGAAACTGTAATCTGGGATATTCTGTCTTGAGTCTGTTGTCTGATGTCTGTCGTCTGAATTCTGACTACTGCCGAGAAAGATCAACCAAAATCAACGGCGTCTCGCGCAAAGCCGCAAAGAACGGTAAAGAAAGGCTAAAGAATTTAGGCAGGATGAAGTGTCTTCTCTGATGCCTGATACCGGATGCCCGATACCTGTCGTCTTTTGTCTGTCGTCTGTCTTCTGTAATCCGTTGTCTCATGTCTGTTGTCTGTATTCTGGCTCCTGCTTTCTGTCTACTGCAATACGTGGTGCTCACCGTTTTACATTTTGCATTTTTCAATTTTCATTTTACAATGGCGCATTCGCAGCAATGCCTCCTTACCCTTTGCTCCCCAGGATTACATTCATCACGTTCAGGAGGTCCTGCGTCTGAATCGGCTTGGCAATGTAGGCGTTTGCACCGAGCGCAAGGCCGCGCTTGCGGTCTTCTTCCGCTCCCTCCGTCGTGATAATAACAATGGGGATATCTTTATGGGTGGGGTCATTCCGGACCATGGACACAAGCTTCAGCCCGTCCATGATCGGCATGTTGATGTCCGTCAGAATAACATCGAACTTCTGGTTCGACAGCTTCTTGAGCGCATCGATCCCGTCACTGGCCTCGACGATCGTACTCCCCGGTATCCGTTTCAAGGAAAAGGTAATCAGCTGCCGCATCGTCGGGGAATCTTCAACCACCAGAAAAGTATAAGCGGGCATTTCGTAACCTCCGTTATTTCTCTTTCAGCAGGTCGAGGAAACTCTGGATCGTCGTGAGCTTGCGCTCTGACTGCGAGTAGAGCTTCGAGGAAAACAGCGCCGTCGCCGCATGCCCGGCGAGCATCGAAAACAGCTCGTAGTCGACGTTCGAAAACTCCGTCTTCTGGACCAGCAGCTTGTACATCACGATCACGCCGATCACGTGCTCCTTGATCTTCAGCGGAATCGTGACGAGGGGGTGGGTGTAGTCTACCCCTTTCAGATTGGTGGGATCGCCGTCCCGGTAAAAAGCCTCCCCGCTCTTCGCCACCTGGCCGATGATGCCGCTGCCCATCTTGATGCTCTGCCGCGTCTCCTGCCCCATACCTTCCTGGGCAACAATCGACAGCTCGTTCGTCTTTTCATCGAGCATCATGATCGAGAATTCCTCCGCCCCGATCAGGTTCATGACGATCTCCAGCACGATCTTGAGGGACTCGGTGAAATCCAGGGTGGAATGGAGCTGGTAACTCGCCACGTAGAGGTTTGCCAGGTTGTTGTTCTCCGTCTCGACCTCAATGTAACGGTTGGCGAAGTCCTTGTTCTCTTCCTCCACCTGCCGGTACCGGTCCAGAAGGCTCTTGTTCTCATCTTCCAGGATATTGATCCGCTCTTCAAGGGTTCGACTCTTGAAATCGTCGTCCCGCCCCGATGATTTGCTTACCTCTTCCACCTGCGCAAGCCGGTATCTGAGCTTTTCGTTTTCTTGCAGCAGATCATGGGTGAACTCCTCGCCTTTTTTAAAGACCTGGAGAAACTCCTCGACTTTTTTTGAAAGGGAACCGCCTTCCTTGTCCATTCACTCCTCCTCGCCGACGCCTCACCGAGCAGCATATTCAGCTTCCTGCAGCAAAACCATGCCGAGCAACAGCACCCGTGCATACCTCACGGAAAATCTCGCTTCAATTATAGTCGAGTCCAAAAAAATTATCAAGGCCATATTATCTCTGTTTCAACACCGCCGGTGATTCAGGGCGCTGCACCGTGACCGCTGAGCTGCTTCCCGCCCCCGGTCACCACTCAGGCCTCCGCCTTCTCAGGCCTGCATCTCCTGGTCAACTCACCGGCCATTTCGCTCAGGGGCAGCACGGAGTCAACCGCGCCTGCCCGGATCGCCTCCTGCGGCATGCCGAAAATAACGGCGCTTGTTTCGCTCTCCGCCAGGCAGTGTCCCTTCTTCCTCTTGATGGCAATCGCTCCTTCAACGCCGTCTTTTCCCATTCCCGTCAGCACCACGCCCAACGCCGACGAGCCACAGGCATCGGCAACAGACTGCATCAGCTTGTCTGCAGAGGGCACATACTTGTCCGACGGGCCCGGAGGAGTCAATTCCGCCACCAGCCCCTGTCGTGTTTTTTTCACGGTAAGGTGGAATCCGCCGGGAGCAATTAGGGCCTCTCCGGGCTGCAGACTGTCCCCGGTCGCGGCCTCACTCACGATAAGGGGACTGAGCTTATTCAGCCGCTCGGCAAAACTCCGGGTGAACCCCGACGGCATGTGCTGGGCAATGACAATACTCGAACAGAACTCCGCCGGCCGTGAGGTAAGGATCGCCTGTATAGCCGGGGGGCCGCCCGTGGATGACGCGATCACGACGACCTGCACCGGGCTGCGCTCCGGCAGGGCTTCATCCTCTTTTCGCACGGCCGGCGCTTCTCTTTTTTTGGACAGGATCTCAACGGTTGATGCAATCTTCGACATTTCAAGGTTCACCAGGGTGTGCACTTTTTTCACCAACTCCTCTCGAACGACCTTAATACTCTTCGAAATGCGCGTCTCCGGCTTGGAAAGAAAATCTACCGCCCCGAGTTCCATGGCCCGAAAAACACTTCGCCGGTCGGAACGGGAGGAAAGAACGAGCACCGGGACCGGCTGTTCTTTCATCAGCCACCGCAGAAACGTAAAGCCATCCATATTCGGCATTTCGAGGTCGAGGGTGATCACGTCGGGCTTGAACCGGAGTGTTTTCGCGATCGCCTCAATACCGTCGTTGGCCGTCCCGACGACCTCTATACCTCCGTCACTCTCGAGCATTTTTGAGATGGCCGCACGATTATATGCCGAGTCGTCAACGACGAGTGCCCGCACCTTGTTCATGAACCTCCTGTCCTGACGTTCCTGCAATGTTCCGGAGCAGGCTGGCGAGACTACCTCGACCGCTCCCGGACCGGCTTCTGGTACACCATGTCGTTTTTCAGTGTACGCAGCTCAAAGGCATTCGAAATATTAATGAGGGATTCGGAATGACCGAGAAGGAGGTACCCGCCTTCACGGAGCTTATCGTAAAAGGTCGCGATCACTTTTCGTTTTGCCTCACGGTCGAAATAAATGATGACATTTCGGCAGAAAACAATATCGAGGTCCCTGATGAGGCTGGTCTTGAACGGATCGAGGAGGTTTACGTAATTAAAGGAGACGAGCTCCCGCGCAGCATCGACGATCCGGTAGTCGCCTTTTTCTTCTTCGACAAAATATTTTGCCAGCATCTCGGGAGGCGTGGCACGAAGCGAACTTCGCTTATAGACACCTTTGCGCGCCGTATGCAGAACGCGCTGATTAATATCGCTGCCGATGATCTCCACACGCCAGTCACGCCACCAGTCGCCTGATTCGAGCATGAGCATGGCGATGGTGTACGGCTCCTCCCCCGTCGAGCACCCTGCGCTCCATATTCTCAATATCTTCCGCTCCGCAAGGATTGTCCGGAGTTCGGGAAGGATCTCCTGGGAAAAGGCGTTCAACTGCGCATTCTCTCTGAAAAAATAGGTCTCGTTCGTCGTGAGATTGTCCACCAGAGCGGCGAGTTCTTCCTCGCGTTTCCGGTCATAACGGAGAAAATGATAGTACTCGTCGAAACTCTTTAGTTGTCGCTGCTGAAGCCTGCGGGTAAGCCGGCGTTCCAGCAGAAACTTGGACCCATCGTCGAAATAGATCCCACAGTAACTATGAATGGAGTCACGGAGAAGCCTGAAGACATCATCAGGCAGCGGAATGGTCTGGTCTTCGAACATTTATCTCCCCAGGGCCTCGCGTGCCGCCTGACGTACGCTGGGATCAGGATCTCCCTCGACCATTTTTTCGAGATCCGGTTCCGCCCCCGCATCGTTCGCGTACTTCACCATATCGACGGCCGCCTTGCGCACGCTCCAGTGCTTATCGGAAAGAGACGAGCGGACGGCCTTCTGCACCTCCGGGCCACCGTATGCCGAGAGAGACGAGAGTACTATTTTACGGACTTCCGGGTCTTCATGCTTCATCAATCGCAGGAGAGGCGCACGCGCCTTCTCCTCCCTGCGTTTACCCAGGACCTCCACGAGGGCAAGGAGAAAAATATCCGTGGCCTCCTCAAGGTGCTGCACGAGTATCGCCCCGGCCTGCTCTCCGCCGATGCGTCCAAGCCCGCGGGCGGCCGCGGCCCTGACCCACAGGTCATCATCTTGCAGCAACGGGATAAGGGCACCCGGGGCTTCCCGATCGTTCGTCTTTCCGAGGACGTCGGCGGCAAGCATTCTCACCTCCGGATCGTCATCGGTAATTGCGTGCAGGAGGGAACGGACGGTCTTGGCGCCGGGAAGATTGCCGAGAGACTGCACCACCGCCTTCCGAACCTCAGGCTCTTCATCCTTGAGGGCAAAAGCAAGAGCATCCGTTGCCCGCTCCGACGTGAACCTGCCGAGAAGCAGGGCGATGTTTCTGCGCAGGGAGACATTCCACGAGGTATAATCCTTGACCAGACTGTCGAGCACGGACTCGTCGCCGATCGCGGCGAGGGCATGAATGGCCGATTCCTGAACGCTCTCGTACTCGTCGGAAAGCAGGCCCAGAAGCGATGAAACCGACCTTCTGCTCTGGAGGGCGCCGAGCGCTTCGGCCGCAGTACTGCGTACATGCCCGTTTTCATCGGTAAGCAGCGGCATCAGCGCCCCTTCCGCTTCACTACTGCCCCTGTCGCCGAGGACCTTTGCAACGGCCTTTCTCACGAGCGCGTTCTCATCGCTCAGATAGGAGAGCAGAACAGGCAGCCGTCCGCCGTCGATATTCTTGAGCGCCTGGACCACGGCTTCTTCGAGGTCTTCCTCCTTCAAGAGCGAAAGCAGCTTATGCAGAGAGCCTTCCCTGCCCGCCCAGCCGAGAACGGTTATGGACGCTTTCTGAAGGTCGCTTCCGCTTGTAATAATAAGTTCTTCCAGAAATTCCATGGCACGTTCGCTGATGCCCTCCCGGACGGCATGCCGAATCTTTTCCCCGTCGTCCTGCCCGCTCTTCCGGTAAATTGCCACAAGGGCTATCACCGACACTTCCCGTACGATCCTGAGGGAATCGGCCAAGCCCTTGACGAGGGGAGCAAGGGTGCTGACGTTGCCAATCTTGCCGAGCGACTCGAGTACCGGCTCACGAAGACTGCTGCGGCCGAGAGCCGCAATAAGCGGTTGCAAGGCCCGTTCATCGCCGATCTCTCCCAGGGCCTCGGCTGCCGCGTAATCAAGCCAGCTCTGATCGTACCGCGACAGACAGGCGAGAAGAGGGTCCACGGCCCGGGGATCCCGTATCTTGCCGAGCGCTTCGGCAGCCGCCACGCCGATATTTTCGTCGGGATCGTCCAGCTTGCTGATCAAGAACGGTACTGCGCGGGCATCTTTTATATTGCCGAGAATGTCAACGGCAAACTTCCTCACATCTTCGTCGGGCGCATCGAGTATGCCGAGCAGCGCGTCAACGGCGTCGGCGCCGACATGGATCAGGGCTTCAATGGCCGAATTGCGCTCACCGGCATTGTCGTGGGCGCCGAGAGCCTTGATGAGGCCGCTGATCACGTCTTTCCCCCGAAATTCCACCAACGCTTCCACCGCGGTCTTCCGTACCCGCCAATCCCTGTCGCCGATGGCGCGCAGCAGCAGGGGGATCGCTTTTTTTCCCGATCGCCCGAGATCCAGCGTCGCTTCCCTGCGCTCCTCAGCCTCGGCGCTCTGGAGCTTTTGACCCAAAAATTCAAGCGTCGCCATTTCCCGCCTCCTCCAGCGCAGCGCGTTCTTCATGACTGAGGATTTTCGCTATTTCGAGGAGAATAATAATCTGCTCGTTTACCTTGCCCATGCCGATAATAAAATCGGCGTTCGGCCCCCTGGCTGCCTCGGGCGCCTCTTCAATGTTTCGCTTCGGCAGATGGAATACATCCCTGACTTCGTCCACGATGAGCCCGAGCATTTGATACCCTTTGCCCGTGGGGGCGGAAACCGCACCCCGGGTAATCACCATCCGCATTTTCCGGGATTTCGTCGGGAACTCCTTCAGTTCGAAGCGTTTCCGCATGTCGATCACCGGTATGATCGTGCCACGGAGATTGATCACGCCTTCGACAAAAGCCGGCATGCGCGGGAGGGGGGTAATGATCAGGGGACGGAGAACTTCGGCTACGGCATTAATGCCGAGTCCGTATGCTTCGCTCCCCACGAGAAACGAAACGATCTGGATCGTTTCCTCTGCTGCTGCGCTCACTTTTTCTTTGGCCATCGCTTCCCTCTATATCCTGAATTTTTCAATCTCGTTCTTGAGCAGATCGGACTGGGCAGACATGCCGGTCACCGCTTTCTGCAGGCCCACGGCCAGATCCGCATTTACGCGCGCAATCGTTTTTATCTGTTCTATTGCCTTCACAATCAAGTCACTGCCCATCCGCACCTCGCCGGAGGATCGGTGCACCATATCGATCTTGGTGCCCATGGACTCAACCGCAACGGTGATATCCTTGCTGCCTTTGGCCTGCTCGGCAGAGGTCCTCCTGACGAAACGCGTCATCTCCCGCATTTTTTCCGCCGCGGCCGTAATTTGCTCGCTTCCGGTCTTTTGTTCACTCGTCGCCCGGGCAATCTGGCGCGTCATTTCGTTTATTTTTTCTATGGCATCACTCACCTGCTTCACGCCTCGGGCCTGCTCGGCCGCCGCCCTGCTGATATTCCTGCTCATATCCCGTGACTGTTCGGCACGATCGAGAATTTTCTTCAGCGCTTCGCCGGCGGCCTTCGAGCGCCATGCTCCGTCTTCCACGTTGGCGATCCCCTCCTCCATGGAGGACACGGCATCCCGGGACTCTTCCTGCACCGCGGTGATGATTTGCGCGATCTCCCGCGTTGAGGACGCGGTCCGGGTCGCCAGTTCCCGTATCTCCCCGGCTACCACGGCAAACCCTTTTCCATGCTCGCCTGCCTGGGCGGCGAGAATAGCAGCATTCAAGGCAAGAAGGCCGGTCTGGTCCGTAATATCCTCGATCACCGTCAGAATAATTCCGATTGCCTCGGCACGCTCTCCCAGGCGGTTTACCACCTCTGCCGTCTGGCGTGCAGATACTTCAATCCTGCCCATGCCCTCGATCGCCTTCTCTATGGAACGCATGCCGAGCTGCTGAGCATCTGCCGCCACGGATTCGGCAAGCGATGCCGACTGCCGCGCATTCTCTTCTACTTCACGGACCGAAGCGCTGATTTGAAGCGCCGAAGAAGACGTCTCTTCCGCTGCGGAGGAAAGGGTTTCTACATGTTCGGCGTTTTGGCCGATTGCCGCCGACATCTGGGTAATGGCCGTAGCGGTTTCCTCGACGGACTCCGACAGGTCCTCCATGGTCCGTGCAACTTCATCGACGGAGGCGGCCATTTCGAGGACCGAAGAAGAGGTCTCGCTTGAACTCGCCGAAAGGTCCTCCACGTTGTCGGCGATCGTCTTGAGCGCGACATGCATCTCGTTCACCGAAGAGGCTGCTTCGTCCACCGATGCCGCCTGTCCTCTGCTGCCGGACGTGATGTTTTCCGATATCTCCGTAACCTGGTCCGAGACAGTCCGTGCCTCCCCCGCTGTTTTCTGGACGCTCACGACCATACCTTTCAGCCCGACGATCATGCGGTTCAGCCCCCGGCCGAGCATGCCGAGTTCATCGACGGATTTCACCCGCACGCTCCGCGTCAGATCGCCCGAGGCAATATTCATGGCGATGTCGACTGCTTCCTGCGTCGGAACAACGATCATTCTCCGCGCCATACCATAGACCACGAGAGCCAAAGCCAGCACAATCCCGATACTCGTTCCGAGAAGGAGCGCAGCAATTTTCACGATGTCCGCCCTGATCTCGTCCGTCAAAAACGCCAGGGTAACCACGCCGCGCTTGGCACCCCTGACAACGATATCCACAGGCACTTCGAAAACATGGAGCCTTTTTTTCACCTTTGCCGCGAGGATGGCGACCTTCCCGGATTTTTCCTTCGCCAACAGGAGCGCTATGTCCGGGTTCTCCGGGTTAAAACTGGCGCGGGGGGTGCTCAGCACCATGCCAGAGGCATCCGCTATGTGGATATAGAGAACGTCCCGGGATTTCACGGCCACGGAGACGAGTTCGTCTATCGTGATAATGTCCTTATACAGAATGGAATCCGCCACGGTCTTGCCGATAAACAGTCCCAGTTCCTGCCCACGCCGTTCCAGGGTTCGGTACTGATTTTCCAGCATCATCCGGGAGACGAATATCGTGCCCAGAATCATGAGAACGGAGATGACCCCCGTCATCGTGACGACGAACTTTAACCCCATACTCGCCCCGACTCGTTCTTTCAGAGCACGAACCATTCAATCCCCCTTCACCAGCACACCATATTGTCAAACGTTTTGCCACAGAGGCCACAGAGAACACAGAGAACTTCTTGAAAAATAATTTATGACACACATTCTCTGTTCTCTCCCCCTCTGCGTATTCTTTTATCTTCTCTATTTTTCTTCTTTTCTCTTCTTTTCGGGCCTGTCCCGCTCCGCGGGATGACCTCTGTGGTTAAATATCTTTTTTTTATGGCTCTTTTGACAACACCCGACTACAGTTTAAACTTCGCGAGCTCCTCCTGGAGAGCGACGGCTCGCTCCCGGAGCGACTGCATCGCTATCTCCAGTTCCACGGAAAGATCAACGTTCTCCTGGGTAATCTGCTGTATGTCGGCAACGGCCTTGCTGATGTGCTTTGCTCCCTGATGCTGCTCGAAGGTGGAACGGGCAATCTGTCCTGCCTGGGCGGTAACCGATTCAACGGACTGTGCTATTTGCCGGCTCCCCATGGTCTGTTCCTTCGTTGCATCGCTTACCCGGCGGGTGATCGTACGCATCTTCTCCGTTGCCGTCATGATCTGGTCACTTCGCCGGCGCTGCTCCTGCATGGCCCGTGAAATATGCTCGATCTGATGCGAAATGTTCACGGCTGCCTCGTTTACCTGCGTGAGACCCCGCGCCTGCTCCGTGGTGGTACGCTCGATTGCCCGCGCCATATCAGACGACTGGCGGGAGCTCTCGGCGACCTGTTCCAGGACTTCTCGCGTTACCTGAACCAGGTCGGTGCCGGTCTCGACGGCCTTAAGGCCTTTTCCCATTGCCTGCACGCTCTGAGCGGTCTCATCCCGCACTGCCGAGATAAGACTCTCGATCTCCTGCGTGGATGCCGCCGTCCGCTCCGCCAGATCTTTAATCTCTTCTGCAATGACGGCAAATCCTTTTCCTTTCTCGCCTGCCTGGGAGGCGAGTATCGCCGCATTTAACGCCAAAAGGCCCGTCTGGTCAGTCACCTCGTCGATCACTTTTAATATCTGCCCGATCTCCTGGGACCGTTTGCCCAGGCGGTTCACTACCCGCGCACCGGCCTCGACTGCTTCCTTGATATTGTCCATCCCCCTGATCGCCTCTTCTGCGGCGGCCAGGCCTTGTTCAGATACCCGGGAGGAGACGTGTTCCGCCAGCCGGGCAGACTCCACGGCCCGCTTCTCCACTTCCTTGACGGAAGAACTCATCTCGGTGATTGACGCAGATGTTTCTTCCGCAGAAGCAGAAAGCGTTTCCGTATTTTCGGAAACCTGCTTGATGGACGCGATCATCTGCTCAATAAATACGGCGGTTTCTTCGGCCGAAGAAGCGAGCACGCCGGCATTGCGGGCCACTTCTTCGATTGAAGCAACCATCTCCGTAACGGCGGACGAAGCGTCCGTTGCCGACGTCGACATCACTTCCGCGTTTTCCGCGACTCCCCGGATAGAAGTGGTCATTTCCTCAACGGTCATTGCCGATTGCTCCGTTGCGCCCTGTTGTACCTGGGCGTCCCTGCTGATCTTCTGGGTCGCTATACCGATGGCATTCGTGGCCTCACCCAGGCTCGCGCCGGTTTGCTGGAGCCTTCCGATCATGTCCCGAAGGTTCAGTGACATGATATTGATGGCCTTGCCCATGTCCGTGATCTCGCCGTGTCCTCTGACGCCGCCGATTTCCCGGGACAGGTCTCCGCCGGCCATGCGGGCAGCGGTCTGCGACAGGGCGCGAATCGGACCGGCAATGCCTTTTTCCATGAACAGGTAAACAAAGGCTGTCGCCACGATAAAGCTCACGATCCCGACGACGAGCGACAGAAAAAGGAGGCTCCGTGTCTGCCGGCTCACGGCCTCCGCCTTCAGCCCGATCCTGAACACGCCCGCCTGTTTGCGTTCCAGGTTCATGAGCGGGAGAACACTCTCGTAGTACTCTCCCTCAGCGTCACTATGAAACTGGACCATGGGCTCAGTCGCGCCGAGCGCGCGTGCCGTCGCTCCATCTTCCCATACGGCACCCTCCGCAGTGTCGTCGCTCGCATAGAGAATTTTGCCGTCCATGTCCATGACCAGCGCATAGGCAATATCGTGGTCCTGCTCGATACGTCTCTGCAGTTTCTCCCCCATACCCGTCAGTTCGCTCAGAGGAAGGCCGAACTCTACCGCCCGGTTGATGTCTTTCGTGAATCCTTCCGCCACCGCGACGGTCCTGGCAATGAGCGCTTCCCGATATTTGCTCGTGGCGGAATAACTATTGATGGCGGTATTCATCCCCAGCACCAGCAGCAGGACGCCGGCTGTTGCATAGAGGGCCCGTGTTTTCAACGTTTGTCCTATTTCCTTGTTCATGGTATCACCTTTGTCGCATCCTGTATCAGGTCCATGGGTACCGTTACGCCGATCCCCTGCGCCGCGCTGAGGTTCAGCACCAGTTCCACCCTTCGGGGCAGTTTCACCGGAATGCTGGCCGGACGTACTCCGTTGAGCAGACGTGCCGCTGTCTTCGCTGCTACCACTCCCTGCTCCAGGGGGCTCGGAAACAAGCTCAAGACCACGCCTGCTTCCGCCGTGCCTCCCAGCCGGCTCACCGTCGGTATTTTTGCCGCATCAGCCTGGTGTATGATTGTGTCGATCGCCTCGTTTGCAACAACGCTCATCGTAATAAGCACGGCATCCGCTTTGCCGGCAAAAACGAGTTTTTTTGCATCCTCAGGCGTCCTGACCGGCATCCGCAGAGTTTTGAATCCGTACCGCTCTTCGAGCTGTCTCGATTCAGTCACCTGCCTCACCGAGTCCGGCTCTGAGGGATTAAAGACCACGGCAAGCCTGGTATAGGGGACAAGCTTCTTGAGATACTTGAGCAGGCTTGTCAACGGCACTTTGGCGCTGACGCCCGTGGCATTTCTTGCCTTCGCGCCGACGGCATCGGGGTCATAGACGCCCGCAAATACGATCGGGATTCCCTTGGTCTCCTCTATCGCAGCCAGGGTAGCTGGTGCGCCTAAGGTCACCAGAACATTTACATTGGCGACCACGAGCTTGCGCGCGGCGCTCGCCCAGGACAACGAATCAGGCGAGGGCGTCTGGAGCAGAACGTCCACCGTTCCCCGGCCGAATCCTTCTTTGGCAAGGGCCTGCGAAAAGGCAGTGTGCATTGCCCGGTAATAGGGAATATCTCCGGACAGGATCATACCCACGGTCTTGTCCGCTGCCGCCGCAGGAACGGCGGTCCCCATCAGCGCAAGCGCGAGTAGCAGCCAGTGCATTCCTCTCATCGTCCCCCCACCAAAATTTCTCTCGTGGCCGATTCTGATGTTAGGCCATTACACCGTCCCGCCAGGGTCCCGCCAGGGCGGGATTTAAAACCCTAAAAGCTTTACCGTGGCCATCGGTGTGTCCCGGTACTCCGGGACCCGTGGTTTCATAAGGCTTGGTTGTCTTTGTCAGGAGCGCCATTCACTCACCGCTGTCCTTGTCCACCGGCTATACGCCTACCACTTTTTCCAGATCGAGCAGGACATACAGCTTATCATCCTTGCGGGCGATCCCGTGAAGAAGCTCTCCTCCCGCACCAGCTCCGATCGTGTCCGGCGCCGGCCTGACCGTATCCGGCGCGAGCTTTACCGTCCCCGTTACCCGGTCCACCACGAGTCCTGTTTCTTCGTCGTTAATGTGGACCACGATGATTCTGGCTTTCTCGTCCCTGATACCCGGCGCAATGCCGAGGCGCTTGCACAGATCAATGACCGGCAGCATCACGCCCCGGAGCGTGGTCACACCGAGGATCGGGTCCGGCGTGTTCGGCACGGGCGTTATCTCGCGCATCGTCAACACTTCCCGCACCTGCGCCATCGTCACGACATATTCCTCTGTGCCGATGCGGAAGGCCAGCATTTCAAGATAAGGCTCCTCGACGGTTTCTTCACCGTCATCGTACAGCGGTGGAACGTCTCCTCCCGGAGCCCCGGCGCGAGGGACGACGAATTCCCGGGAGAAGGCATCGACACTATCTTCCGCTGCCTGTTTCTCGTGCACCGCGGGAGGGAGCGCCTCCGCCGGCTCCTGCTGCGGCTCAAGGGCGGGTTCCGTCGTTTTCCTCTTCTTCGTCTTTTTTTTGGCTGCCGCCTTTTTCCGGGCTGACAGAATGTCCACGTCGCTACACTCCCGTTTTGTTAGATTACCCGTGAAGCAGGAAAATGACAACGCACCAAGGCCTCTTGGGTAACCTCCCCACCTTCGTGCTGCTTCCTCTTCTTTCCTTCCCCGCTACAGGCTGTCCCGCGCGACATTCTCGATGATCTCCGGCCCAACCTCTTCTGCATCACTGCCGAACCCCTCGAGAAGCGCATTTCCCGCTATGACGTTGATCAGCCGGGGCACGCCGCCGGAATGGTGAAACAGTGCAGCGTGGGCGTGCAGATTGAACAGTGGCGTGTCCCTGCCCGCGACCCTGAGGCGATGCTCTACGTATGCCCGCGTCTCCTCCGCATCCAGCGGGCTCAGATGGGACTGCAATCCGATGCGCTGCCGGAGCGCCCGGTAGGGCGAACGGCTCAGCCGGTCTTTCAGCTCGGTCTGGCCTATGAGCACGAGAGCGAGAAGGTTCCGCTCATCAAGCTGAAAGTTCGTCAGCAGCCGGAGTTCCTCGAACGTGGCCTTGCCCGGAACGAGCTGCGCTTCGTCGATGATGACTGCCGTCCGCCTCCCGTCTTCATACAGCTCATAGAGCCTGGCATGAATCCCCTCCAGTATGTCATGCCGATTGCGGCCGGCATCTTCAAGGCCGAGCCGGAGAGCAACGGTCCGTAACAGTTGTGCCGGTGAAAGCCGGGGGTTGATGATAAGCACCGGATGAAAACTCTCATCCAGTGAATCGATGAGCGCCCGGGAGAGCGTCGTCTTCCCCGATCCGATCTCTCCGGTAAGCAAAACCATTTCCTGTTCCTCGACGGCGTGCTGGAGCCGCGCGAGGGCCTCCGCGTGCTTGCTGCTCTGGTAGAGAAACCGCGGATCAGGGGTCTTGCTGAAAGGTTTTTCTTTCAGGCCGTAGAATTCCTCGTACATCGCTTGAATCAAACTCCAAATCCCAATAAACAAATCCCAAATAATATCCAAGCACCAAATTCAGTCCGGTCAAATTTTGGAATTTCGGGCATTGATAATTGGATTTTATTTGTGATTTGGAGTTTCTCCTCCTATGTCTGCACCTTCTGCACTCGCGTAAACGCCGTATTGATCAGTGATTCGACATCCACGACGAGCACGACGCCGCGCTGGTCCTCAAGCTCCGTTGCCCCGGCGATGCCCGGGGTATTTTCAATCCTCTTGCCGAGTCGTTTAATGACGATCTCCTGTTGGTCCCGCAGATTGTCAACAACGATCCCCAGCCGTCGCTCTGCCAGCCCTACCAGGATGACGTAGAACGCATCGCCCGTTTCCGCTGGAGGGAGGTTGAATGCCTGCGACAGCCTGACGAGGGGGACCGTTTCCTCATGGATGGCCAGTACTTCCCGCGCCCCGATGGTCTCCACCTGCCCTTCCGTTGAACGAACGATCTCGAGCAC
>DMKB01000230.1:0-314 GCA_003454665.1 Nitrospiraceae bacterium
CTGCAGCCCCATTCACGTAAATTGTAATAATTATAACTACGCCCCGAAGCGTTGTCAACTGGAAATGAGATACGCAAAGAGGATGCTATCACTCACCTCTCAACGGCTGCTGATAGGCACTGCGTAATACTGTCTTATAGTGCAACATGCTGTGGGCCGGGTAAAGGCCCTTCCCTGCTTCAAAGACCGGCAAAAATATGGTACAATAAAGATCATCTCAAACATGAAAATATGTGAAGCAAGGGGCAGCAACAATGGCGCTTAAAGTCGATTGGGTCAGGTCTCAGGAAGCTCTCTGGCATAACTTTCTCAAT
>DMKB01000230.1:330-17918 GCA_003454665.1 Nitrospiraceae bacterium
GAAGGCGTGTATATCATCTGGCACGGTGGCCATGAGCCAACGGTCGTCACAATCGGCCACGGAGCGATCTGGGACCGTTTGATCGCCCATCGCCTCGATCCGCACATCCTGCACTACCAGCGCCACGGCCTCTTCGTGACCTGGACACAACTTCCGCCGGACCACCGGGACGGCGTCGTTAAATATCTCTCCCAGGTCCTTACCCCCCGGAATGAGTGCTCCGTCCCGGAGTGCGAGCAGACCGGCGTGGATCTGCCCTGGAAGGCCGAGCTCCTGCCTGTGCAACGCAACGGGTGCAACAACGGCCCTTAAGTATCTTTGCCTCGCTCGGCTATTTCGTTGGAATAATTCATGACTTTTTCAAAAGCGTGGGCGTATTGGTCTAAAATGCCGTTATCTGGCCCAGGAAAAGATGGTAGTTTTAGGAGGGATTTATTTGCCGCTTCAGTAAAGGGTAGAGAAACGTCTTCATATGACGGTACTTGCTCCCCTGGGGGTAACCGCAATACACTCTTGAAAACCCCCTCGGTGAAAATTGGTTGTTGGTGCAGTAACGGATATCTTGGAGCAGCCACCTGGCAACCCTCCTTAGTCAATGCCGCGGTCAGCATTTCGATGGATAGAGGATGTTTCGTTTCATCGTATCTGATGAGGTACTCAAAATAAACTCTTTGTATGTGATCAGGCGGCAGGAATGTATGAAAACCGAGTTTCTCCAGTTTTTTGGATAAATAGGTAAGATTTTTATTGCGCGTTTCATTATGCTCTTTCAGCCGTCTGAGTTGATTACAGCCTATGGCGGCGGAAAGGGGCGCTATGCGTGTTTTTATCCCGAAACTCGTTGCGGCAAATCTACGGGATGGCGTCTCAAGTTCTATGACTCTGGTAATATCTCCAAGGCACACAGCTTTCTCGTAATATTCATACTTATTGCAAAGAAAAATCCCGCCCTCCCCTGCCGGGGCAAGCTTGTCTCCCTGCAGGCTGAATACCGAAATGTCTCCCAGTGAACCGCATGGCCTGCCTCTCCAGGAGGCACCATGGACATGAGATGCGTCCTCAATAATTTTCAGGTTGTATCGTTCCGCAATAGTAAACAGCTCCGTCATCTTGCTCGGAAGCCCCCAAAGATGAACGACAACGATAGCGCGAGTCTTTGCCGTTATCTTTTTTTCCACATCTACCGGATCAATACCCAGCCGTTCTTTATCGCTTTCACAAAAAACGGGGACCGCCCCGACCCACAGCATCGGAAGCACTGAAGCCCAAAAAGTAGCGGAGGGCACCAGAACTTCATCACCAGGCTGAAGGCCGATGCTGTGGAAAGCTGCTAGTAAAGCAGAGGTGCCATTGTTGTGGGCAAGTGCATATGATCGCCCGGTAAAATCAGCGTAGGATTTCTCTAATTCTCGAATAACGTTATGCGTTGAAATATTTCCATCCCGCATAACTTGCAATACGGCCTCTTCATCATCATGAGTAAGGTCGGGCCATTTGTTTGAGCGTTCATGGCCTATGGACAGCGCAGGCGTACCACCTAAAATGGCGGGAAGACTTGTTTTGTCATGGGTCATTTTTTTTCACTTTCTGTCATTGGATTTGCTCAATTATTTGATCGAACCGTTCTCGAACGTTGCCTCTATATTCGTGCAGGTGACTATCGTGATTCTTCACGCTGCTTTCAGGTAAATGCGAGGATATCTTTTTGAGGTATTCACCATTTTCATCGTGAAAGCCAAGGCCCCCTCGGGGTATCCATTGGGAAATGTTCGTTCTCCTTCTTAAATAATCTTCAAGAGTACAACAAAACTCATGACGAACGCACCAGTCAATAGCAGGTATGTTTCCCTGCAAACCGGGGAACGATGTCCAAGCTGCTTTTTCGGTTCGATTATCTGTGCAGGGGATTTCCTTCAGGCGAGGAGGAATTTTATCATTTATTTTCCTTGTTACTTTTTCGGCCAGTGAAATGCAGCCGCTGATTTTACCTCCATAAATGGAAATCCATGGCACATCTGCATTATCAACAATTTTGTGGTGGCGGGAAATATCGAGCGGATAGCAGTCGGCGTTGAAGGTTTTTTTTACGGCGAGAGGCCGGAGACCACACCGGAGCGAAATAATATTCGACTTGGCCAACGAAGGATCAAGATTTCTCGATGCATGTTTCAGTAAAAATTGGATATCTTCAGGGGTAATTGAATGGCCATCTTCAATAGATGTCTCCATAGTCTCTGTTGGCCCCCAAAGCGAAACAGGCCCCCAGGGGATAAAGGCCAATGCGTCGCCATTTTTTCCCATTTCAAAAATGAGCGGGGCATGGTGTTTATCCGGTCTCGCATATCCAATAAAAACACCTTTGCTGTAGACATGCTTATAAGGACTTTGAATGCCGAATTGCTCATTGACTCTATCAGCCCATACCCCGGCACAATTAAGAAGCATGTTAGCCTTTACCGTGCATTGGTCCCCTGAAAAATGATCTTTTATGTCTAAAGACCAGCGTTTGTCTTTTTTATTAAAGTTCGCATTCTGAATGGAGCAATAATTAATGGCCAAAGAGTTTTCTGTTTGATGATCCAATATCCAATCCAGAACAAACCTGCTGTCAGACTGCCTAAGAAATCCCTCCTGGTAAATAATGGACTCAGCATCATTTTTCTCGTTTATAATGTTACGCTCTTCAAACTTTTCCTGAAATGCCGGCCTTTCTCGTTTACACTTTCCCAACATCCAATACAGTTGCAAGGCAAGATAGATTAAATACCTATTTCGTCCCCCGTGGCCATTTAGGATGTATCTGAAATCTTTCGACGTAATTTGATCACTAAATGAACGTATCAGCGCATCCCGATCACGAGAAAAATTACAGACAGATACAAAATCGAATTTTCTCATATAGAGCAACCCACCCCAAATCATCATGGATGAAGCCTGGCTTGTTCCACAGCTGAAATCACCTTTGTCTATGAGAAAAACGTTATAGCCCTGTCGACACAGCGCTTTATAAATTGCCGCACCGCTTATTCCACCGCCAATAATGGCAATATCAAAAGATTTATTTTTGGCAATATTCCAATTAGTTTCGCGAATGTTCATAAAGAGTCTCCACGGTCAGGCCTACCTTCATGTCATGGTATCAACGTAACGAGGCAAAAAAGAAAAATGGCGATCAGGTGGACCCCGGCTTATGATGCCTACAATGCCTCAGCAATAGTTATAATATTGTCATTAGAGAATAATGGAAACGGTAAGAAATGGCAAGCTTGAATCTAGCAATACACTTCAGAGAGAATAACTGCATAGACAGGTGACGCATTAGGGATGCGCCAGTGATCTGCTAGCGCATATTATTGGTGTCAAACCTAGCCCCAATCGTGGGCATCGTAGATGTACTTGCGTAATGCAGCGGGTGCAACAACATCGCCTTGATGTTTTCGCAGGTTCCTCCAGCTGAAACCTGACCTGTCAATTACCATAACCGCTTCAGTGGATGAATGGTCTCGTAGATCTGGGGGTGCTCCTGGATGAAATCCCAGATATCGTCGGGAGCCGCTGCACTGGGTTCAACGCCGAAATTCTTACCCGCCTCTGAGAAGGCGTGGGCCACTAGCCAGGAGCAGATGGGGTAGTCACCGTTCCTTGCGAGCCGCCTGAACACGTACGCACCCAGGAGAACCCAATCGAGCAAATGGGCAAAGAGCTTGAATGTCCCGAATGTCCTCCCCACCTGTTTCTCGGCTTCCTGAACGATCGTCACGATCTGTTCATCGTTCAGGTTTTTCGGCCGGTAGACTGCCACATCGTCCTTCGCAGGAGGGCCGTAGCGCTTCCAGAGGCGGTGACGTTTAACCTTCGCGCTCGCCTCAACCACCACCGCGGTCTGGAGCGTGCCTTCTTCCACCACCACGCCCACGTGGTTCACCTTGGTACGGCGCTCTCCGATGGAGCGGGTAAAGAACCGGATGCCCCAGCTGATCGGGCCCTTCCCCTTCGTAAGAAATATGTCACCCCGTTTGAGAAGAATGTCCATAGGGCCCTCCTCTACCCATATTAGAAATGAACGCGGCATATTGATACTTCCAAAATAAATACACAAGCTGCTCGGATCGATCACAGCCCTGCTGAGAAAGACTTAAACGCCAATGCTAAAAGAATACCAACGGCCAGGAATGCCAGCCTCCAAAGGGCAGTCTTTTTATATCTCACGAATTCGTCGCTGAACCCGGGATTCAAAACGGCAAAAAACGGATTGTCCGGATCGTAATAAACTTTGACCGGCTTGCCGACGGGGAATTGCTCTAAATAGATATTGGCGTGCATTTCTTCGCCAAACGATTTCAAGGTATCTGTAATGGACATATTGTCAGACGTATGCATTGCTCCCTGCACCGTGAAATCAAAGTGGACCTTGACACTGTACGATGTACCGGCATAGTACATAGTGGCGACTTCGACCTGCTCTAAATCTGCAGATCGTATCACGCCATCGACTGCAGGCCATGAGCGGCTGGCATGAGCATGCCAGAGGTTGACAGAGAAGACATAAAAAGAAAAGATGAAAAAAATAGCGAGGACAGGCAGCAGAAAGTTTACTATTTTTGCGAGTTCTTCAACATTCATTCAGCATCCTCTTTGCTACAGTATAGCAAAGTATGTGAACGCCGTCTTGTTCCTCGACACTATAAAATTTACATTTTGCACTTTACATTTTGCATTTATAATGACCCTTGCCCCATGCCCCTTGACCCTGAACGCAAAGCAGACAGACCTGAACTACTGTGGTATCAACGCTGCGCAACGGGTGCAACAACGTCTCCGTGAGTCGTGCGAAAGCGTGCCGTGAGCTGGGGAAAGAAGCAATGAAAATGGTTCTGCAACCGGTCATAGTTCTGCTCCAGTTCCTCGATGGCCGTGCCGAGCGTATTCTCCCGCCGCAGTCTCCTGGATATCCTCCTGAACGTCCCGTCGATCCCTTCCACGGTCCCGTAGCACCGCAGCCAGTCCTCCCGGATCATCTTCTCGATGACCATTGGCACCGGGTGCGGGATCGATACCTCATGACTGCCCAGATTTTCATAGACCCTTCCAACGAACGCATCCAACCCGATGGAGCAGTAGCGGTCCCAGCCTGTCGTCAGAAAGTGGTCATACAGGACATCGATGATGACGCCGGCAAAGCGTCGTCTCGACCTGCTGATGAGCCTCCTGCTCGCCGCGAAGATATCGTGTGAGTCCGTGAAGAAATCGGCCTTCCGGTGATTGCGGATCCCCGCGACGACCTCCGAGGGAAACCTGCCCTCCACATTGCCCTTGACGAAATCAGCAATGAAATTCCCCAGCATGGATTCAGGGGAGTTGTCGGAACAGACCATATGGGCGAGAAAATTCATAGGGCGTATTGGGCCGGGCCGGTCTTGCGCTGTGCGTTGTGGAGCATTCCATCTCTCATGGGGGAAAGCATAGTACAGAATGAAGGAGAAGGCAAGGAGGAAAAAAAGCGGGTGTCAACCCCAAGCAGAACGACAGTTCAAGGTTCAAAGTTCAAAGTTCTGAGTTTTGAGTTCTAGGAGGGCAGAGTACTGATGCCAGATACCTGATGCAGGAAGCAGGAGACAGACTAGAGATATCTAGACAGCAGATTACAGAGGACAGCCGAAAGAGTACGGATACCCGATGCCTGATGCAAGATGCCCGATAAAGGAAGACAGACAGCAGACTACAGATTACCGATACCGGATACCTGATTCCGGATGCACGATGACAGAGAATAGACAACAGACTAGAAGACTATAGACGACCGATACGGGACAGGAAAAAAGAAAAGCCCGAGAATCTTGTGACTCTCAGGCTTTGTAAATGATAGTCCGCAGACCGCGGATTCGTTAGACGCCTCAGCCGCCGCCCCAGGCAGAACCGCCGGTGCTGCATGCCGCGCCCGACCCGTAGGACGAAAACTGGGACACGATCTTCTTGGCCTTCTTCTGGTCACAATAGGGACAGGCCGTATTTTCCGGCTTGTCGCTGATCGACTGCAGCAGCACAAAATCCTTGCCGCAGGATTCACAGAGATATTCATAGAAAGGCATAGGGGAAAACTCCTTTCAAAAAATCAGCAGGGGTAATCTGTCATGCCCCTGCCGGTATCAAGTTTCGGATCAGCACTTGCAACGCTCCCGCGCTCCAAGTGCATGTAATATAATACTCATCGGGCAGAATCCTGTCAAGGCAAAAATCATGAGCATAGAGCCCACAAAGCCCGTGAAGATGAACCAGCCCGGATGCACGAAATACCCCAGGAGCAGGCTCCCGAGCGTAAAGAAGCCGCCGATAAGCCTGACCCATCTTTCCAAATACCAAGTTTTTGTGTCTGCGATATACATAGTTTCCTCCTATTGTTATACAAACTCCAAATTTCAAGCAACAAATCCCAAATAATGTTCAAATGCTAAAAAATTAGCCACAGAGGACACAGAGAAAAACGAGAATATCTTGAAGAAAAACTTAATGCCTGTTGTTTTGTCCAATCTCGTTCCGTGCCCCTGTCAAACGACACATCTCTTTATCTTCTAAAACGCTACGGCCAACAGGATCATATTCTGCTGGGTCTGCAGCGTGGCATCCACGACGAGCGCGATGTTCGTGTTCTGGATCACCTGGGTCGCCAGGATGCGGTCGGCCATACTGCCGATATTGTCTGCCATGACCAGTATCGCATCAGCCATCTCGAGGATACGGTCGGCCATGACGCCGATATCCGTGGAAAGCTGGAGCATTGTTGTCATCGAGCTCTGGAGCGTGGTCAGGAACGTTACGGGCGCCAGGGCCACAACCATTTGTGAAAGTCCCAGTGTGCCCGAACCCAGCGAGGCGTTGATCGTCGCAAGGTTCTGGAGCGACATGAGCATTTCCCCGGTGAGACTGAATGTGCCGGATGCCGAGGCAACCGTATTATACACGCTTACCACATTCTGTTGATAAGCGGAAACCGAACTTGCGAGCTGGGACAGCCCCGTGCCCATGTTCATTGCCGTCAGCGTCGTTTTGCTCATGGTAGCTACAAGCTCATTACCTTGTGCCACGAGACTGTTCAAATCGGCGGTAAAGGACCCCGGATCCAGCGCTGCCTGCGCTGGAGAGGCGGTCAACGCCATGATTCCTATCAATGTTCCTAACAGTATCCCCTTTGATTTTGTTAATACATTTCTTACCATTCTTCTTTCTCTCCTTTTTTTGATGTGAGGATTCCAGGGGTCAAGGAGCCCGGAGGCCTAGGGGCCAAGGGTCCGAGGGGCCTAGGATTCAAGTGTCACATCCCTCAAATTCCCGAATCCCTGTATCCTATTTTATTAATCCGCCTTTTCCGCTGTTATCTGCGGCCAATATGTTTTTCATTCGTGAATATTCGCGTCCATTCGTGGCTAAAAAATCCCCGTTTTATCCATGTCCATCCGTGCTCATCAAAGGATTCCAGGGGCCAAGGGTCCGAGGAGTCCAGGATTCAAGTGCCTCTTCACTCAGATCCTTTAACCCTCGAATCTCTGCATCCCATTTTCATTAATCCGCTTTTTCCGCTGTTATCTGCGGCCAATATGTTTTTCATTCGTGAATATTCGCGCCCATTCGCGGCTAAAAAATTCCTTCAAAATCTCTCCCACTGGTGCGTGTCGGGATTGAACGCCTCATTCAAGGCCGTCACCTCCTGCTGCAACCCCACGTCGTACCCCTCGCTCAATCCGAAGTTGATCAGCATCTTGATGGAGCGAAGGGAGCTGAGGCTATTGCCGCCGATCTTGACGGCAAGGCGCGCCGCTTCCTCGTCGAGGGCGTCCACGGGCACGACCTTGTTCACCAGCCCGATCTCGAGGGCCTCCTTCGCATCCACGGTCCTCGCTGTAAAGAGCAGCTCCTTTGCCCTGCCGACGCCGACGGTCTTATACAGGCGCTGGGACGATCCAAAGATCGGCGGCAGTCCGTACTGCGCTTCAGGGAAGGAAAAGACGGCGTCAGAAGACGCGATCCGAATATCAGCGGCAAGCGCAAGCCCGAGCCCCGGTCCTGTGGTCTCGCCTTTGATCGCGGCGATCACCGGTACCGGCAGATTTTCGATCTGCTTCAGAAGCCGGTAGCCGGACTCGGCGAAGCGCTTTGCTTCGTCCCGGTCCATCTTCACGAAGGACGCATAGTCGATCCCCGCGGAAAAATTTTTTCCCATTGCGGTAATGAGAACGACGCGCAGGTCTGTTTCGGGCTTCAGGATATCGTGGACCGTTTCGTTCAGCTTGGCGATGACCTCGCCGTCCAGGTAGTTGTTCGGCCCGTTGTCTATCGTTACGGTGCTCAGACAATCCTTGCATACATTGGTTACTTCCGACATGACAACCTCCCTTTTCAAGTTCGGAATTCGGAATGCGGAGTCCGGAATGAAAAGAGTCCAACCGGATCACATCGCTTCCTACTCCGCACTCGCCACTCCGCAATCCGCACTGCTATTACGTCTGCGGCCAATGCTTCCGCTCCACCACATAGTAGAACACCGGGATCACCACGAGGGTGAGGGCCGTAGACGCCACGAGCCCGAAGATGAGGGCCAGCGCCAGGCCCGACCATACCGGGTCGGGCACGATCACGGCGGCGCCGAGTGATGCCGCGGCCGCGACGAGTACGATGGGCCGGAGCCGGATCGCCCCTGCCTCGATAAGGGCCTGCACCAGCGGCATGCCCTCCTGTTTCCGGTCGAGGATGAACTCGAGGAGCACAATGGAGTTCCGCACCACGATGCCCGCCAGGGCGATCACGCCGATCATGGAGGTCGCGCTGAAGTACACGCCGGTCAACGCGAACCCGGGCATAATGCCGATCATGGAGAGCGGTATGGACGCCATGATAACGACGGGTATTGTGAAGGAGCGGAACCTTCCGACGAGAAGGAGGTAGATCGCGATGAGCGCCACCCCCATTGCCGCACCGAGGTCGCGGAACACGTCGAGGGTCAGCTTCATCTCGCCGTCCCACTTGATCTTGTATCCCCCGGGAAGCGGGTTCTTCCAGAGATGTTTTACCATGTCGATGACCGCGTAGACCTGGCTCCGCGCTCCCATCTCCCCGAACACATACGTCACGGGATCGAGGTTCTTGTGATGGATGGATTTGTCGACCTCCGACGGGACCAGCGTGATGAGCGAGGCCAGGGAAACCTGGTTCCCCTGCCTGCCCGTGAGATAGACCTTCTCCAGGTCCGACAGCCCGCTCCGGTCTCTCCGCGGAAGGCGGAGGACGATCTCGATGGGGTTCTTTGCCTCGGGCCGGTGCAGGGTCGAGACGGCCATGCCTGAAACGGACATGCGGAGGGTCTTGACGATCTGGTCCGTGGAGATGCCGGCCAGGGCGGCCTTTTCCTTGTCCACCATGAGGCGGTACTTCTCCTGCTTCTCCTTGACGCTGTCGTCGATGTCGACGACCGCGTCCGTCTCCGCGAAGAGTTTCCTGACGGTCCCGGCTATCTCGCGCTGCGTGCCGTAGTCAGGGCCGTAGATCTCGGCCACGACGGTGGAGCGCACCGGCGGTCCCGGCGGGTCCTCGACGATCTTGATGTTCGCGCCGTATGCCTTTCCGAGCTTCTCGATATCAGGCCGTATGTTCAGTACCAGCTTCTCGCTCGAGCGGGACCGTTCTTCCTTGTCCTCGAGGTTCACACGAATGTCGGCGAAGTGGCTCGCCTCGCGGAACGACCCGCCGCGCAAGAGGCCGTTAAAGTCCATGACCGATCCCGTGCCGACAAACGTCTCGTAGTCCTTCACCTCGTGAATACCCTTGAGGTAATCCCCTACGGCCCGCGCCACGCGGTCCGTCTTCTCGAGCACCGTGCCCACGGGCATGTCGATGGTGACAAGAAACGTGTTCTTGTTCGCCTTGGGCAGCATGCGGAATTTCACCCACTGCACAGCCGGGAAGAGCATGGTAACGAGGAACACACCGATGATGACAGTCCAGAAAATCCGTCTCTTCGCCGGGTTCGTCAGAAGCGGCTCAACGGTCTTCCGGTATACCTGGTACAGCTTCGTCTCCTGGAGGGGCTGCGGCCGATCCCCGTGGTGCTCCGTCTTCATCAGACGGTAGCTCGCCCAAGGCGTGACGATGAAGGCCACGAGGAGCGACGTGATCATGGCTATGGGCACGTTAAAGGGAATCGGCGCCATGTAGGGGCCCATCATCCCCGTGACAAAGGCCATGGGAATGAAGGCAAGCACGACGGTGAGCGTGGCGAGGATTGTCGGCATGCCGATCTCGTTCACCGCGAAGATCGCCCCCTGGAGCCGCGAGTGCTGCTGGAGCTTGTAATGGCGGTGGATGTTCTCCACCACCACGATGGCGTCGTCCACGAGCAGGCCGAGAGATAAAATAAGGGCGAACAGCGTGATCCGGTTGATGGTCTGTCCGGCGATCATGCCGACGGCGAGTGTGATGGAGAGCGTCAGCGGTATGGCGAGGGCCACGATGGCCGCCTCGCGCCAGCCCAGGGTAAAGTACAGCAGCGCTATGACGATAATGATCGAGAGCACGAGGTGGTACACGAGTTCGTTCACCGCGTCATTCGCCTTCTTCCCATCGTTTCGCGTGATGGTCACATCAATTCCCGGCGGGATAAGGTCTTTTTTCAATTCATCGAGGCGGGAAAGGATATTGTCCGATATGGTGACGGCATTCAGCTTCTGTCGCTTGGCAAGGGCCACGGTGACAGCGGGACGTTCTACTGACGCTGCTTCGCCTGCATGGGCGCTCCCGAAACCGATGCGCGTGTATTTCGTCGTCTCTTCAGCACCGTCCTGCACGTCGGCCACATCGCGCAAATACACGGGACGGCCCTTCGATACCCCGACGACGACGTCGCGCACGTCTTTGACGCTTTCGAAGAACCCGCCTGTTTCGAGGGTGACCTTCTTCGTTCCGGTCTCGATGTCGCCGGCCGGAAGGCTCGTGTTCGACACGGTGATGGCCTGTACGATCTGGAGGGGCGACAACCCGTACCCGGCGATGCGGAGCGGATCAATGGTCACGCGTACCTGCCGTTTTCTGCCGCCGATGACGGCAGTAGTGCCCACGCCCGGCACACGCCGCAGTTCGTCGAGCACGTGGTCGGCAACGAGTCGAAGCTGGGCGTCATCATAATTCGATCCCGCTGAAGGCGACAGCGTGATGGCCACGATCGGGACGTCGTCAACGTCAATCGGCTTTACGAGGGGCTGCGACGCGCCGGAAGGCGCAATGTCCATATTCGACATCAGCTTGTCGAAGAGCTTCTGAAAGGACTCTGATTTTTCCTCCCCTACGTAGAACTTGACGGTCACGACGGACAGGGAATTCATCGAAACGGAGTAGACGTCTTCCACGCCGGGGATCTCCCACAGCTTGGCCTCCAGGGGCTTGCTGACGAGCTCCTCCACCTCCTTGGCGCCCGATCCCGGCATCTGTACGAACACATTCGCAGCCGGTACCACGATCTGCGGGTTTTCTTCCCGCGGGGTGATCACCAGGGCGAAGAAGCCGAGAATCGCCGTGGCCGCCATGATCAGCACGGTGAGCTGGGAGTTGATGAAGTATTGCGTTATTTTGCCGCTAATGTTGAGTTTCATAATATTTTCTCGGTTACGGTAACGGTCACGATGCCCGTTTCGTTTTTTCGGATACGTGATTCGTCTTGAAACGTCACCTCTTGCCGCTTTTCGATACGGGCGTCGCTACCGTGAGACGTGGCCCCCTTCTCCATTCTCTGCTAGGACCACCTTCCTGCCCTCGATCCTGCCTTCATACCCGCCGGAAATCACCTGATCGCCCGTCTTGAGCCCGGTAAACACCTCCGTGCCTTCTCCATGTTCTTCGCCGAGTTGGACGATCTGGAACACCGCCCTGCCCTCGGGAGAAACGATATACACGCCCGAGAGACCGGCCATTGCAACGATTGCGGACCGGGGAACCAGGATCACCTCGCGCTCGCCTGTCGTAAAATAGGCCCTGCCGTACATGCCGGTGATCAGCCCCTTCACCGAGGGGATGTTGATCTTGACGAGAAACGAATGGGTCCTGACATCGGAAGCCGGAACTACCTGGGACACGGTGCCGGTGAATGATTTCCCGGGCAGCGCGTCGATCTCCACCCGTACCGGCTTTCCTGGCTGCACATACATGATGTCCTGCTCTTTCACCAGCACTTCAAGTCTGAGATTCCGGTTATCCTCGATTTTGATAAGCGGCTGGCCCGGATTCGCCATCTCTCCCCGGTTGATCCGCTTCTCGACGATCTGGCCGGAAATAGGCGCAACGATGGATGTATAGCTCTTCATGGCCTTTGCCGCCCGCAGACCTGCCTCTGCAGTCTTTATCCCGAGCGTTGCCTGGTCCATCTCCATATGCGTGGCCGCCTTGTCGTCATAGAGGCTCTTGATCCGGTCATAATGCAGTTTCGCGTTGTTATACGCGGCCTGGGCCTGATGGACCTGGGCATTGATCTCGCCGCTGTCGATCTTCAGAAGCAGGCTGCCCGCTTTTACGTAATCTCCTTCGTTCACCCCCAGATATTCCACGGTCCCCATGATCTTGCTGGAAAGCATGGATATATTCTTGGAACTCAACGCCCCGGCAGCGGAGACGACAGAGTCGATCGTGCGGGATGCGACCGTCACCGCGGAAACCGTGATCGGGGGCTCCTGTTTCAGATGGTTCGCGTAACCCTCGTCGTTCCGCGCGAACAGAACAACGATAACGACAAGAACCACGACGGCCAGCGACGAAAAGAGATACAGTTTTTTCCGTTCCATGGTTTTAACCTCTTCCGTTATCTTTTTTATGGTCTCTTTGATTTCCATGTTCTTTCCCCCTCTGGTGAAACAAATCCCAAATCGCAAACTTCAAATATCAAACAAGTTCCAAAAAACAGTTCCCAAAGCATTGGTATTGCGAGTCTTGGTGCATGAAGCTTGTTCATCACTTGGTGCTTGGCCTTTGTGATTTATTTGTCATTTGGAACTTGAAATTTGATGCTTGTTCTTATAATGTTCCAACCGCCAGCTTCAACTCTCCGTAGGCAATGTTGTTATCGTACAAAGTCTGGAGGGCGTTCGTTCTTGAACGAATGAGCGCGTTCTCCGCGCCGAGCACGTCAACAAAGGTCGTCATGCCGACGCCGTACCGCTTCTGGACGATCCTGAGGCCTTCTTCCGCTTCCTGGACCGACGATGCCGTCACCGCTATCCTGTCCAGGGAAGACTTCAAGGTATAATAGGCCTGCCTGACCTGAAGTTGCACCGCCGACTGTGTCTGCTCCTCCAGCCGTCTCATCCTGTCGGACGAGGCAATGGCCTCCCTGACCCGGGATTTGGTGACCAGCCCGTCAAAGAGGTTCCACTGGAACACGGCCATCACTGCCCAACTCTTCGCATCATCCCCGGCAAGGTCCGTACTGTTCCAGTCGGCCTGTCCCATCAGGTTTAAGGTCGGCAGGTATTCCGTCCGCGCCTGGCTTACGCCGGTGTCAGCGTTTTTCCGGTTGAGGTTCATCGAGATGAGATCAGGACGCCGGGTAAGGGATTCCTGGAGCAGGCTATCCAGGCTGGTGTCGAAGTGCCGCGCCTCCAGCATGCCGTCGATCTCGTAGGTGGTGGATTGAGGAACTCCCATGGCGAAATTCAGGGCCGCCTTCGCCATCTCCACGTTATTCTCTGATCGGGCAAGCATTTCCTTTACCTCTGCGTACTGCACCTTGGCCCTCAGGAGGTCGGACTGCAGCACCGCGCCGGCCTTGTACCGGGCGCGGGCCAGCTTCATGCTCGCCTCGCTCGTCGTAAGGGACTGGTGCGCAACGGTCCGGTGCTTCTCGGCCAGCAGCAGGCCGTAGTATGCCTTGATCACATCAAAGACCGTCTCCTGCCGTGTTCGCTCCCTCCGCTGGATCGTGGCTTCGCGGTTCAGCTTGGCCTGCCGCACACCCAGATATGCCTTGCCGCCGTTGAAGACGGGCTGCATCACCGAGAGCCGCGTATTGTAGTTCGAAGTCGTTTTCGGGTCGTTTATGAGCGCCGGATCAAAGTCAGGGGTGGACACTCTCTCCTGGTTCAGCTTGATGCCGAAGACCATGAGGGGATTGTTCGTTTTGCTGTAAGTCTCCGACAGGTTCACCTTGGGAAGAAATCCCGATGAACTCATCTGGACGCCCGCCTGTGCCGCCTGAATCTGGGCGTCTGCTGCCTTGAGTCCCGGGTTGCTCGCAAGGGCCGTTTCGACGGCCTTCTCGAGGGTCAGCGTCCCGGCGGCATGGCCGGAAAGCGAGACCAGGGGCAGGAGGAGAGAAACCAGCGCACTGGTGAATACCTTGTATGCCATGTTCCGGTGACCTTCTTTCATCGCTATGCCCTCGCTGCGGAAATAGTTTGAGACCTGTTCCAAAGCGCAATCCCGCCGTCCAGATTTTTCACCCGATAGCCCATCCGCGCCA
The DNA here is from genome assembly GCA_003454665.1 of Nitrospiraceae bacterium. GTDB lineage: Bacteria > Nitrospirota > UBA9217 > UBA9217 > UBA9217 > UBA9217. The sequence goes on from DMKB01000230.1 coordinate 14,819, forward strand.
GGTACACACAGGCGAAGGCGCTCCGGTTGCCGATCTTGCAATACACGACGATCTCCCTGTCCTTCGGCAGCTCACTCACGCGGTGCGCGAGTTCCTGCACCGGAATAAGGTACGAGCCGTCGAGGGCCTGGGCAGCGTTCTCAAGGGGCGTACGAACATCGAGGAGCAGGAAGTCGTCGTGAGAATCAAATTTCATTCTCAGCTCCTCGGGAGTAATGTTATCTAAGCCGTAGGTAGTATAAAACATATCATTCACCTGCTCTGATCACTTTCCTGTCTGCATGACTCATAATAAATCCATGATTCTAAGAAGCTCGAACAATGGACACTGTCAGGGGTAACCCTCCGGGGTAGGGAGGATAAGGGGGATGACAGTGCCCATTGCTCAATGCTTCGTCTATCTCTATATCAATATCCGTGCCAAAACATAATGCACTGTTTTTATTAAATTTTTTTATTGGGCCTTTGGAAAGGAAAAGAGACTATAGGAAAGAATTGTCGAACAACACCGTCGTGCACTCTATGTCAATATACCGGTAAATTGAACCTTTACTTCTATTTTAGCACGTTTTCTCACCCTCGACAATTTTGTCCCCCCGATAGGTCTTACCTGCTACGTTTGTCCTGGGGAAGGAGAATTGCCAGCACATGAGAAAACGCAGAGGCTTGAAAAACGATTAAAAGCAGAAGAAGAAAAGGGAGCATTTAGGGATCAACGCGACGGGTATTCGACGATCGTCGGTCATTCATCCTTGAGAGCATCAGGAACAATATTTCCCGTCTGATCCATTCGGCGTACGGCTTCGGCCAGTTCTGATTCGCTGTATGAGTACGCCAGTTCAGCAGACAGGACGTGCGGTATGGCCTGTATCGTCCTCAGCGTCTGCATCTCCTCGCTGATCGTTTCTCCCTCGATGGTCACGACAATCCTGCCCTGGTCGTCGTGAAAAGGGGTCTCGCAGTGGTCCACGGCGCGGAGCGCATTTAACACATCCTGCACGTGCTCCGGTCTTGTCTTGACAACGGCACTCGAAACATTCATTGTAATCTCCTGCGGACCCGGCTACGTATCGTCAAACGTTTTGCCACAGAGCACACAGAGGACACAGAGAACTTCTTGAAAAATAACATCTCTGCTCCCTCCCCCTCTGCGTATTCTTAAGAATCTCGTAATTACCCCGCGGCCGTACCGCGCCTCGCGGGACTGCGGGGTGTCGCGTTATCATAAGTCACGCCAGGGCGTGACTGCCGGAGGGTCTCCACCTTTTAATAATCTTTGAGTGAAGAATTTAATAGTGACGCCCTATCTCTTAATGTATTCTTTACTCTTTTTTATTTTTCTTCTCTCTGCTTTCGGGCCTGTCCCGCTCCGCGGGATGATCTCTGTGGCTAAATATCCTTTTTTTTCAGAGAGCTTTTGACAGTACCACCAGCTAGTCCGCCGTAACGCCTTCGTTCAAAACATCCTCCAAATTCGACCGGACCCGCCCCTGTTCATTCCGGAATTCGCCGCGGAAGAGATTCTGCACGGGAACAGCTGCCTCCACCTGCGGAACGTGGCACTGCATGCAGTCGAATCGCTTCCCATCGAGCTTGCCCTTCAGGTCCTTGCCCGTTCCCAGATCCATGAGATGCGATTTCGGGATAGGGGTCGCCCCCATACCGGCTGCGTTTTCCGGCATGTGACAGCCGATGCACAGGTTCCCTGTTTCCGCGATCGGCAGCATACCCGTCAGGTCATGAGGGATAAGCGGCGGGCTGTTTTCGAACGCCCGCTCTATGGTCTTACTCGTTCCGGCTTCGGCCTTCGAATACTCTCCGTGGGCAGGAACGACGCTCTTTTCCTGAAAGAGTGATCCTTTTCTGATGCCCAGATCGTCTTCACTCAGCGTTCCCTTTCCGGAAGAAGCACACCCTCCGGCAACAAGCGCCAATATCGCGCAGAACAGTACGCCTGCCGCAATAACTTCTCTTCTCTTGAGAACAAAAACCATGACCTTCACCTCCGCTGACCGTATCCTGCTCTCTTCCCCGGCTTCACTTGTTGCCGGAGAAATACCGGATGCCGAATGCCATCGCATTATCATCACAGGCTTCGATACATTTCCCGCAATTGATACATTCTCCCGAGAGAACAAGGGCGTTTTCTTTTCCGACCATGCCCAGGACCTGGTTCTCAGGACAAATTTCCGTGCATTGCATACACACCGTACAGTGATCCTTGTCATGCCGTACCCGGAGAAGGCTGTATCGGCCGACGAGCGCGTAAAAGCCTCCCAGGGGACAGGCATGCCCGCAGAACCCGTTCCTGACGGCAAGGAGATCGAAGAGGAACAGGGCCAGTATCACCAGCCATCCGAATCCCATGCCGAAAATAATCCCCCGATGCAGCATCGAGACCGGGCTGATCCATTCAAAGGCCGCTACGCCCAGGATCGGGGAAAGAAGCAGGCTGAGCCCGAGGACCCCGTATCTCGTGTTTCTGCTTATCCGCGCTCCAACACCGGCAGCTTCATGATTCACCTTCCTGCGCAGCCAGCCGGCAGCGTCCGTCACCATATTCACGGGACAGACCCAGCCACAGAAGGCCCGGCCTGCGATGACGCCAAAAAATAGGAGGACGATGAGCGCGCCCGTCAGTGCCTCGGCTTGAACAACATTCCCCGTCGCGAGTATCTGCAGCACTGCATAGGGGTCAGTGAGCGGCACGGCGTTCAGAACCTTTGCTGCGCTGAGGTTTCCCGTAAGAATTGTCCAACCCCAGGCGCTCCCGCCGAAAAAAAGAACAAGGGTCAGGCCCTGCGTGATCCTTCGGGCGATCAAAAACCGGTGTCTGCGGAGCAATCCGTTCATCCTACCGGTCACCCTCCCGGTTCAGATAGTCCAGGGGGTCCTGCTCGCTCCGCGGCGTCTCTGTCACGGTCTCGGCCGGCGCTTCCCGCAGCCGGCTCTCGTCTCTTCTGTCCCATCCTTTGATGTATCGCACATCAGACGCTCCCATGGCGATAGACCTGGGGAGCACAAAGATTGACGCCTTTTTCGTCACACAGGCGTGTTCGCACAGACCGCACCCGGTGCAGGCATCGCTGTGAATCACGGG
>DMKB01000143.1 GCA_003454665.1 Nitrospiraceae bacterium
TGAAGCAGCGGCTCTCCTCCGCCGATCGAGACAATCTGCGGACCTATGCCCCGGAGTTTTCCCGATATGGTCCAAGCGTCCGACGCGGACATTTTCGGCATGTTTTTGTACGGCTCTTTCCAGAAATCGCAGATCGTACAGCGGAAATTGCACTGATAAAGGATCTGGAGGTTCAGATGAACGAGCCGTTTCCTCATGAAGGAGTGCAGGTATTTGAGCCTTTTGCTCAGGTCATGCATCGAGTTTCTCCTGGAAAAAGACATTCTGCGCGCACATCGGAACGAACCGGCCGTCGGGCTGCGGATAGGGATTGCAGCACTTGATCAGCCTTCCGAAATCAAAGGTACTCGCGTCCATGAAATCATGTATGAAGATCGCCTTCATTGCCTCCACGCCGAGAGAAAAGGCCTTGTCCGGTGAAAAGTCTGCCTTGCTCACGTCCCGCAGGACACCCTGGATCCGCTTCAATGCCTGCTCCCCAAGCGATCCCGAATCAGCAAGGGACCAGACATCATACAGCTTGTTCCGGATAACAGTGAATCCATCCGTATCGAGACCGGGCAGGGTTTTGTTGGCAATGACATTCAAATAGTCCTCGTTGCCGAGAAATTCCTTCAGGTTCAGAAAACGGTCTGACCCGAGAATAAAATAATACGCGAGGGCGAAGCAGGAGAAATGAGAACAGGGCAGCGGATTGAAATCGCCTTTTTTGACATGCGCGCTCATTTCCAGGGCATGGACTACATCGGGCATGGTCAGTTTTTCTTTTATCGTAAAACGCTCGGCAGCGCCGGTCAGGGCGATGGGCTGCACCATCAGGCTGACCGCCTGTGAGGCGAAGAAGAAATCTGCAATATCCCTTATTTCACTATCATTGACGCCCTTTGCTACTGTAGTAACGAGGGAATAACGGACACCTTCTTTTTCAAGAAGATCGATGATTTCCCTCTTCTGCGTGGAGAGGTCCCTTCCTCTGAGGTGCTCATAGGTTTGTGGTTTAAACCCGTCGAACTGCAGGGCAGCGAGCGCTCCGGTTTCGCTAAACAGATGCAGAAGCCCGGGTTGCGTGAGGAACAAGAGGCCGTTGGTTGAGACCGTAGTCTGCATGATTCCTTTTGCCTTCGTCAAACGAAGAAATTCTCCAAGTTCTGGGTGAAGCGTCGGCTCGCCTCCACTGATGTTCACGACGTCTACCTTGCCTTCGCATCGTATCAGTGTATCAATGATATTCTCAAAGACATCCCTCGTTAACCGGAAATCATGCTTGAACCGCTTCAGACAGACCGGACAGGCAAGATTGCATTCGCTGGTGATCTCGATTACGGGCAGGCAGGTATGTTGCTGGTGTTCAGGACAGAATCCGCACGATTCCGGGCATCCCTTGAAATCCCCTCTATTAGCCTGAAGCGGGGCTTGTTTCGGTTTTACATAGTGCAGGCTCTCCCGGTACCAGCCGGCATCGGAGGAGATGAGGACCTCGGAAAAACCATGGGCCGAGCAGAATTTTTCGAGATACACCTTATCTTCCTTTTCGACAACTCGCGCGTGCGCCGTGGACTTGCATACGGGGCAGAGAGCCTGGGTATGGTGAAAAATTTTATTCACCCCGGTCTTCCTTGTAGACTTCGAGGAGTGCCCGGTTGAGGAGTACTACGCTGTCGAGATAGTAGTTGTTCGGAACGTCCTTGTAAACAATGCACGTAGATGCGACCTGCGCGTTCTCTCCGACGGTTACTCCGCCCCGTATAATACTCAAACCTCCGATGACCGCCCCTCTCCCTATGCTAATCCGGCCGAGCCGGTAGGCGGCACCGCTATACTCATGGCAGAAGAGGTGAGTCCCCCAGCCGATGATCGAATAATCGCCGATCTCGATCAACCCGGGAAAATGAGGATCGAGTATCACATCAGGTGAGATAAAAACACCCTTACCGATCTTCATGCCGATCAAACGGTAGAGAACTACCTTTGCCGGAGAATAGTCGATATAATAGGCTATCCTCGCTATCAGAAATCTGAGATAGAAGAGAAATTTTCCCATTCCGGGGAAAATGATGGAGTAGATAAAGCGGATCCGTTCCTCGATCCCGCAGTCGATCTCGAACTCCAGCTTCTTTCCCTTTCCCTTCAGGAACTCGAGCAGCAATTGACGGTTAGAACTGACCTTTTCACTGAATAACTTGTGGCTTCCCATTTAATATCCTACTTTGAACAGGGATTTGGAGTTGTTGACGTTGAAATCCTCTTCCGTAAGCCCCACGTTCACCTTGAGATCCTCATAATAATACTGTTCAAAGAGTTCCCCCTTCCAGCCGTATACGACTATTTTTATGGGCAGAAAGAGTTCTTTATCGATATGAATAGTGATAACATGGCCATAATAATCCCTGTCCGCCGGAAATACGGCTTTGAATCGCCAGGTGTTTCTGTTGCCCAGCATCTCTTCGTCTTCAAACAGGATCGTCGCGTCCGGGTCGGTCCTGGACTTTACGTAATTGGTCTCGAAGAGTGTAAGGATATGGCCGATATCTGCTTCCCGAATAGTATGCCGATTGTACTTCAATGCGGCCTCTGGCTTTACGGCAATGCTCATGAACTTGAACAGGAGCCCGCCGTGTATCACCATTTTGTTGTTGTATTTACCGTCCGCATATATTGCCTCGATTTTATCTTTTGGCCATCTCATATAAAAACGCGACGGCCTTTTGAATTTGAATAAAACGGTGGCATGCTCTTTCAGGACGCCGTTAACAAGGTCCTTGCGATGAAGCAAGCAGGTATAATCATTCACCCTGGCGTAGCTGGCTTTGCATTTCTTCAGTATTTCGCCGACGGAAAGCGGTTCACCGGCTGATGATATGAGTGAAGTAACCATACTCACCAGAAAGAGAATACCGCTGAGCACTGTTCTGTTCATGCGTCACCCTGCCCAGAACCGGGGATCTTTTTGCCGGTAAAGGAGATTATACGAACAGGCCGGGATCATGCGTCCCGTCTCGTCCGGCACCAGGTCACCGCAGGAGCTGACCCGATCGATATCAAAGTTGTCTCTGTCCATATGGGGGTGGACCAGCACCATCTTCACCCACGCTTCAAGAAGATTTCTTTGCTCAGCCTGTGTCAGCTGACGGTCCGTGGGATACAGGTCTGCAAGGAACCGCTTGAGAATGGCAATCGTTTCTTCGTCTGTGCCTGATGCCCACATGCGGTTGATACCGTCCCGGAAACCGGCTGAAAGGTCTTGCTGAGGCGTAATGTAGTAGCATCCCTCGGACATCCGGGAAAGGATCTCTTTGCCGAGCAACCCTGTCAGCGAGATAAGCCGTTCATCGCTGACAATGTAGTATGCCGCGGAATAGCAGAGCGGATGATAGGAGGAAAGAGGGGAGAAGTCCTGCGCGTTGATTCCCTCTTTTGCGGAAATCAGTTCTTCGATCTCATCCATCGTAATATGCTCACGAGGATGGAACCTGCTGCCATTCTTCCCGGTGAAGGTCATATTCTGGATCGTTATGCTGCGCACAAAAAGCTTTCTCAAATAGGTATGGACGATGTCCACGACATCGGTCTCGTTCACACCCTTGATGCAGACAGGAAGTATCGTCGTCGGGATGTTCAGCGCTGCAAGCCTATCCAGACACTTCTTCTTGAGGCCGGTGATGTCCTTGCCGTGTATGATCCTGCTTTTCTCCGGATCAAGCGTATCGAGGGAAAGCACAAGTTGGATGCCCGATTCCTTGATCTGTTCGGCGAAGCGCTCATCCTCGGCGATCCTGATCCCGTTGGTATTCATGGTGATCCTGCCGATGCCTTCGCTCCGGCATGCAGCCAAGATTGAGAAAAGCTCCGGATGAAGGGTGGGTTCTCCTCCGGTCAGGTTGATAAGCTGTACCCCTCCTGATTTTTTCACGATGTGACCGATGATCATCTTTGTCTCTTCTACGCTCTTGTAGTATTTCTGGTCAGGGCGGTTATAGGTAAAGCAGATGGGACAGTTCAGATTGCAGTCGTTCGTGATTGAAAAGACCGGGAGATGGATGCCGCCGGTATGCCATTGACAGGGACCGCAATCAAAAGGGCAGCCCTTGAGAGAAGGCGCCCGATCCTCGATCTCATGGGCAGTTCGCGGTTTGCCTGTCCGTTCGACATACCAGGCTGAAGACTTGGCGATTTTCACGCTCTCAACGCCGTGAACCGGGCAGAGCCGATCCATGAACATGCCCTCCTCCCGCGCCATCAGCCTCGCCAGCTCTGTCTTGCCGCAACGGTCGCAAAACGCGAGGGTGGACCTCAGATAGGTTTCGTTGCTGGTCTGCATCAGATACCGCCGTCCACTGCGATATTCTGACCATTGATATAGCTTGCCCGGTCGCTCGCCAGAAAGCAGGCCAGCTCGGCAACTTCCCGCGCGTTGCCGGCCCGTCCCGCGGCACAGTGGGCGACAAAATCCTTTCTGAGCTCCTCGGGAACGCCTTGCCCGACCCCGCCGTCCAGGAGCCCGGGGACGACTGAGTTCACCCGAATCCCGAATCGCTTCATCTCGCCGGCGAGGGCAAAAGTAAATCCGTTTATAGCTGCCTTTGTCATCGCATACGTGACAGGCACATCGAGCATGCGGGCGCCTGCGATCGAGCCGACGTTCACGATCGTACCGGCCTTGTTCCGGATCATTCCCTTCAGGACATGCTTGGTGATGAAGAACGTGCCCTTGATGTTGATGTCCATGATCAGGTCCACATCCTCTTCTTCAACAAGGGGGAGCGGCATGATCTGCGATATGGCCGCATTGTTCACCAGCGCGTGAATGGCGCCTACTTCGTCGTAAAGTCTCTCGATCGTGGTCCTGATCCCTTCCACGTTCAAGAGGTCTATGGGCACTGCCCGAGAGCCGGGGATTTCAGCCATGAGTTTCTTCGCTGCTTCCTGGTTTCGATGGTAGGAAAAAATCACCCTGCCGCCGTATTCGAAGCACGCCCTGCATATTTCCGAACCGAGATGGCCGGTGCCGCCTGATATGAACACCGTTTTCCCCGTCAGCATGGCTTTCTCATTTCACTCGTCCGCTGCCTGATGATATTCGCCAGATCTCGAACGCTAATAGACTGGAAAAAACCCACTTTGGTCATGCCCGCCTTGAATCTGCCATTGCTATCGGGGAACTGTTGATTCAGCATGGAAGCCCCCTCCTCGCTCAGTCTGCCCTCGACGAACAGCGTATCCGGATCAACCGACGCGCCGGCGACCATGAGTTCATTGGTCTTCAGAACGACTCCGAAGTCCCGTTCGATCAAATACACGATCTCTACAAAATCGAGACTGTCGGCCCCCAGGTCGTTCACCAGGGAAGCGTCTTCAGGGATCTGCTCGGTTGAATGGAAGCCGAATACCGGCAGCAAAGAGTTTCTGAGCTGAGCTTCAATCGTCATTATTTCCCCCTGCTTTATACCCTATTGGGATGAGCGCACCGATGCTCCATCCCTGCGGTATCCTGATCAGCCGGCCAATCTCGTTCTCCGCGATGAGCGCTCCGGTCACATAACAACCTGCAAGTCCAAGGCTTTCCGCGGCAAGCAGAACCAGCATGGCGACACAGGAGATGGATTTTACATAATTGTCCCGCTCCCATTGGAGAATTCCCCCGTCTGGCTCGGGAAGCATGAGAGACAAAGAAGGCGCGGCCCGGAATACGAGGGCGATCACTGCCGGGGCCGTCGCGAAGAACGAAAAATTTCGAGCATATGCATCGAAAGACCCTTTCATGTCAGGCCGTATCTTGTCCTGAATTTCTCCCGTGCGCCGATCAACAGCCATTCTCATAGCTGCAAGAGCCTCCCTGTCGGCCACAACGATCATGTCCCATTTTTTCCTGCCCGAAGCATAGGGAGAAGTGTGGGCTATCTTCTTGATCCTCTCGATTATTTCCTCAGGCACAGGCCGAGAGTCGAATGTCCGCGTGCTTCTCCGGGATTCGCAGATCTTTAACAACGCCTCATAGTCGGCACAATGTTTCATTCAGATACCTGTCATAAAACCGCCGTGCACTGCGATACAGGCCCCGTTGATGAACCCGGCATCGGGCGTGCACAGGAACGCCACGGCTGCGGCAACGTCGTCCGGCGTCCCCAGGTGATTGGCAACCGTGCTCTTTTTTACCGTTTCTTCTGCGTAGGACAAAAGATCTTTGAGACTCCCCGCGTCGATAGCGCCCGGCGCGACGCTGTTGACCCGTATTCCCCGTCCTCCATATTCGGCGGCGAGAGAACGGGTAAAGGATTCCATAAAACCCTTGGTGCCGGCATAGACCGTTTGTCCGCGGTTTCCCCGCAGCGCGGCAACAGAAGAAATATTGACAATAACTCCCCTGCGCTTCGCCATCATGGCTGGCACGACAGCTCGGCAAACGGCAACGAGCGCCTTGATGTTCACATGAATCATGCGGGAGATGTCGTCATCGCTCAGGTTCGGCAGCAGGTCGGTCCTGGTGCAGGCAGCGGCGTTCACAAGGATGTCCACATCCTGCAGGCCTTTGCAAAAACCGTTGAGCTCCTCATGCTTCGTGAAATCGGCTGCAACTATCTCACTGGAGTAGACCGTCGATTCAGCCAGCGAACTGCAAGCGCCGGGATTATTAAAACAGTGAAGGAGGGCGTGATCGCCCTTCGAGAGCAGCCTCTTGGCGATTGCCTGCCCGATGAGCGAACTTGCGCCGGTAATGACGAGCGTCCTATTGCTCATATTTACTGAACACCATGGCCGTATTCTGCCCGCCGAAGGCCGCATTGATCTTTAATACGTGATTGATCTTCATCGAAAGGGGTTCTTCGCGTACGATGCGCAGCGGCACCCCAGGATCAGGCTGATCGCAGTTCACGCTTGGCAGAACTCGCTGATGCTTCAGCATATCAATCACCCCAAGTGCCTCCACGGCCCCGCAGGCTCCGATCAAGTGACCAATCTGCCCTTTCAAAGCAAAGACGGGGATGTCTCTAAACCGTTTCGGAAAGAGGAACTCCATCGCCTTTGCTTCGGCGGTCGCGTTCTTTACAGTTCCGGTCCCGTGCATATCGACGGTATCGATGTCGTCGGGAGTTATCCCTGCGTCCTGGATCGCGTCCAGCGCAGCCTGCGCGAGGCTCCCCCCGCTCGGCTCCGGATCGGTTACCATATATGCATCCATAGTGGATCCGTACCCGGCCACTTCACAGAAGATTGTTTCCCTCTCTGCATTCTCTTCCCGTTCAAAAAGATAGGCCGCTGCTCCTTCGCCGATCACCAGACCGCATCGGTTCCGATCAAAGGGCCGGCATGCGCTGGAAGGCTCTCCCCTCCACTTCGAAAGAGCTCCGAGGCTGTAGAAACCCATGTAGTGCAGATGCGAGAGCATCGAATCGAGCCCTCCGGTTATGACGGCCTTTCCTGGGGTGTTCCTCAGCAGGCGCAGAGAGAGCCCCATGGCCTGCGTTGAAGCCACACATGCAGACACATTGACAAAATGTCCGCCCCTGACATCAAATTCCCCTGCAAGCATGTCGGCAACGCGGTGCGCTCTCAGGTTGCAACTGTTCCAATCGCGCCTGCTCTTTTGCCTCACATATCCCAGGAAATCGAAATAGTCGATCCCCGCCCCCAGATGCAAGAGCCTGTCCGCAGGATCATATCGATCGACTCGGCTAGTCCTGAAGAGCTCGTCCATCGACTTTCTGATGAAGACCTCTTTCCGGTCGACCGCCGGATCTGATCTGAATACCATCCTGCTCTGCCTGACTTCCGCTCCCAACGCCGTCGGAAAAAATTCGGTATCGAAGTTGGTGATGCGGTCCACTCCCCGGGATGAGTTATGAAGTCCCTGAAAAAATTCCTCCAGCCCCGATCCGATGGGAGAAACGACTCCGGCGCCGGTAATGACGACCTTCTTCACTTCCTGGCCTCCCCAATGTACCAGCTTCGGAACATTTCAATGCCCTCCCCATCGGAGCCAAGAAAGGGAGAATTCACGATTTCCTCCTTATTAGCCAGGGTGAATGCGGATTCAACCCTCCCGTCCCGGTGGACCTTGCCGCAGCCGAGAAGTATTTTTTTTTCAACAGGCGCATGCAGGGCCTGGATCAAAAGGCCTCGCGCAGAAGCGTAAATGACCGCATTATCGCCGATAAGGCCGTGTTCGATCGATACGAGGCTCAGCGGCATGTTGTAGAGGGCCTTGAACTGGGTGAGCGGCATGACCGCCTTCGTTCCTTTCTCGATGAAAAGGCGCTGGCTGAAATTTCCCTGCTCATCAAGGCTCGCATCCGTAATTCGATCGAGTCCGAGGTCTTCGAACTCCATTCTGCCTGTTTCATAGTAAAAGGGCGTTTCAGCGCCGACGGATGATTCCCGTATAAGCTTAGTGGCACAAATGACGGCAGCGGCCGCCTCGCGATTAAAATACTTTGCGAGTTTCTTATTCTTCAGATATTCCTGAACAGGGATCGGTGCCCCCGTATCGTGGGACTCAAATACGACCTTCATCTTCCACAACCTTCGTTAGTCTCGTCACAATCCCGTATAACTCCTCTCTCGACTGCTGTATCGTATCGTTCGGCATCGTGACAAAATGAAACATGAGTTCGCCCTCTGCGCAGATGTCGCCGTCGAGCATGGCCGTCACGTTTACCGCGCCGTATTCATCCTGCATGGACAGGATCTCAGCCCGGTACAGCAGCCTGTCGCCGGGGCCTGCCGGCTTTCTCAGTTTGAACTGCCTGACGATGGTCAGCACGGCACGTTTTACCGGGAGCCCCCTCTCTTTCATCGTTATTTCAAAAAACGAGCCGCCGAGCTGGGCAAGCCCTTCGAGGATGAGGCTGCCCGGAAAGAGGGGATACCCCGGAAAATGTTCGTTGAAAACATCCTCCGAGAGCGAGATACACTTTACAGCGGTAATATATTTCCCATGGCAAATCGTCTCGATACGATCAATCAGGTGAAATCTCATTTTTTTTATCCTAAATCTTTGTGAACTCCGCGGTACATCGCTTTTTTCGAGGTCAATTCATGCAAATCGCCTCTCTTTATTCAACCGGAAAAAGAATTAGTAAAGGGAAACCACTACAGCATTAATAAATCAATGCGTTCGAGCGTTCAGATGATACGTTTTCTGGTTCGTCTGTATTTATTCAGTCAAGAATACTATAAACCTATAAAAAGCGCAAGAATTTATAGTAAATTGAAAATTGCAGCGTGCAGTGAAGACTATCCATGGAGTTGGGGTAAGGAATAGCGGCGCCCGGGAGTTCGCAAAACCATCCGGGATGAAGGTGGAGACTTACGATTAAAACAGCGCAACAATCTTATTGCTGTTCCTTTGCCTGGAAGCTGTTTTTCACAGGCAGCGAAGCGACTTGATAGGGAAAAAGTTGTCTGCAGATTGGCGCACCTACCTTTTCCTCCACAACCGGCAAGGCTGCTGAAGAGGGTCAGGTCAGTGTGCGGTTTCATTGATCAGGGTTTGATATAGCCAAACCCGTCGGCCTGGCGCTTCACGATCTCTTCCATGCTCGAGGCTACGACGTCCACAAAGTCGGGCAGCTCTTTTGATTCGATCTTCTCTTTGGCCAGCGCGTTGTTGCAGGCAAAGAACCGCACTCCCCGGCCTGCCAGCTGCTTCATGCGCTCGATCTCTTCCGGGAGCGCCTGATCCCGCTGATGCACAAAACCGTTCACGCCGTGCCCGTTCGATATGACATGCGTTTCTATGTTCGCGCCGTCAGGACCGTTCTTCATGTTCGTAATGCTGTTCAGGGCGACGCCCCATCGTTCTGCTTCATTTACGTGGATTAGCACTTTGAGTATCATAGTGATCACTCCCATTCTATCGTACTTGGCGGTTTGGACGATATATCATAAACGACACGGTTCACCCCCTTTACCTCGTTAATGATCCTGTTCGATATGATCCCCAGGAGTTCATAAGGCAACTGAACCCAGTCTGCCGTCATCCCGTCCTTGCTCGTCACCGCCCGCACGGCGATCACGTTCTCGTACGTGCGCTCATCACCCATGACGCCGACGGTCTTGATGGGCAGCAGAACGGCAAAGGACTGCCAGATGTCCCGGTACATGCCGGCCTTCTTGATCTCGTCCAGCACGATTGCATCGGCTTCGCGAAGGATGGCCAGCCGTTCCTCCGTCACGTCACCGAGAATGCGTATGGCAAGCCCCGGACCGGGGAAGGGCTGCCGGTCGATGATATCGTCCGGCATGGCGAGTTCCCTGCCGATTGCCCTCACTTCATCCTTGAACAGCTCG
>DMKB01000010.1 GCA_003454665.1 Nitrospiraceae bacterium
GCCGGTCCGCTCGATCGGCAAGCATGTGCCGATGGTCGACGGCCCGGAAAAAGTCTCCGGCCGCGCCCAGTACACGGCCGACATCGCCGCGCCCGGCGCTCTCGCGGGACGCATTTTTCGCAGCCCCTACGCCCACGGCGAGATCGTCGCGGTCGACACATCCGAGGCGGAGAAGCTGCCGGGCGTCGTCGCGGTCGTCACCGGCGCCGATTGCGACGTCACCTTCGGGGTTTTGCCGATCGCCTACAGCGAACATCCCATGGCCCGCGACAAGGTCCGCTACAAGGGCGAGCCGGTCGCCGCCGTCGCGGCCATCGACGAAGCGACGGCAAAGGAAGCTATCCGGCGCATCAAGCTCACGGTCAAGGAGCTGCCCGCTTACTTCCACGCCCAGGACGCCCTCGCCGAGGACGCGGTCGATCTGCATGAGACCCGGCCGGGTAATGTCGAGCGCGACGTGTTCTACGAGTTAGGCGATGTCGACGAGGCATTGGGCGCGGCCGACCTCGTGCTCGAGCGCGACTATTTCTGCCCCGAGGTCTGCCAGGCGCAGATGGAGTTCCACGCCGCCGTGGCCGATTACGACCCGGTGCGCGAACGCATGACTGTGCATGCCTCCACCCAGGTCCCCTTCTATGTCCACATCCAGCTCGCCCGCGTGCTCGGCATGTCGAGGTCGCAGATCCGTGTGGTCAAGCCCTTCGTCGCCGGCGGCTTCGGCTGCCGCACCGAGACGCTCAATGTCGAGCTGATCTCGGCGCTCCTGGCGAAAAAGGCTGGGGGCAAAGTTCGTACCGTCGTCAACCGCGAGGAGACCTTCATCACCCATCGCGGCCGGCCCGAGACCGAGATCCGCCTCAAGATGGGCATGACCAAGACCGGCAAGATCACCGGCGTCGAATGCGAGACCTATCAGCGCGGCGGCGCCCATTCGGGCTACGGCGTGGTGACGATCCTCTATGCCGGCTCGATGATCTACGCGATCTACGACATCGCCGACGTGCGCTATATCGGCAAGCGCGTGCTGACCAACACGCCGCCCTGCGGCGCCTTCCGCGGACATGGCACGGTCAATGTGCGCTTTGCCTTCGAGAGCCTGCTCGACGAGATGGCTGGCGAGCTCGGCCTCGACCCCTTCGCGGTGCGACGCGCGAACCTGCTGGAGGCGCCGACCATCACCGAGAACGATCTGATGATCAACAGCTACGGCCTGCCCGAATGCATGGATTGGGCCGAAGACGCCAGCGGCTGGAATACGCGCAAAGGCAACATCAAGAGCCCTGGCGTCGGTAAGAAGAAGGGCCTCGGCATGGCCTGCTCGCACTACATTTCCGGCGCCTCCAAGCCGGTCAACTGGACGGGCGAGCCGCACGCCACGGTCAACATCAAGCTCGACCATGACGGCTCGGTCGTGGTGCTCTCCGGCGCGGCGGAGATCGGCCAGGGTTCATCCACCATCCTCGTGCAGACCGTCGCCGATGTGCTCGGCCTCGACATGGGCCGGGTCCGCGTCATCACCGGGGACAGCGAGGTCGTGCCCAAGGATAACGGCTCATATTCCTCGCGCGTCACCTTCATGGTCGGCAATGCCGCGATCGAGGCGGCGCAGAACCTCAAACGGGTGCTGGTCGAGGCCGCCGCGCGCAAGCTGGACGCAAGGCCCGACGACATCGACGTGCTGGGCGAGGTCTACCGTGCTTCGTCGCAAGACCAGGGGCTCACCTTCGACGAGGTGGTCGCCGAGGCGCTGAAGGATACCGGCACGATCACGGTCAAGGGCAACTTCAACACGATCCCCGAATCCTGGGGCGGCAACAAGTACCGGGGCTCGGCGATCGGCGGCACGATGGGCTATTCCTACGCCGCCCAGGTGGTCGAAGTGACCGTCGATGAAGAGACAGGCGAGGTCACGGTCGACAAGGTCTGGGTCGCCCATGACTGCGGCAAGGCGCTCAACAGGCTCACCGTCGAGGGCCAGGTCGAAGGCTCGGTCTGGATGGGTCTCGGCCAGGCGATGTCGGAGGAAACCGCTTACTACGATGGCCTGATGACGGCCAACAACCTCCTCGACTACCGGGTGCCGACCATTCAAGACTCGCCACCCATTATAACGCATATCGTCGAATCGAACGATCCCAACGGCCCCTACGGCGCCAAGGAGGCGGGCGAAGGATCGCTCGCGGGCTTCCTGCCCGCCGTCGCCAACGCCGTGGCCGACGCGATCGGCGTGCGCTGCCTCGACCTGCCGCTCACCCCCGACCGGGTGCTCGCCGCGATCGAGGGCAAGTCGAAGACCATGAAGGCCGCGCGCCGCCGCCGGGGAGCACGCTGATGGATCCGCTGCACGATTTCACGCTGCTGCGGCCGACCACCCTCGACGAGATGGTGAAGGCGCGCCGCAAGGCGCCAAGTGCGCGCCTCATCGGCGGCGGCACCGATCTCATGGTCAACATGCGCCGCGGCATCGAGACGCCGCAGACGTTGATCGACACCAACGGCGTCGCGGAAATGGCCTCCATCAGAGCCAGCACCAAGGGCTTCGAGATCGGCGCCTCGGCAACGCTCGCCTCGGTCGGGCAACATGAGAAACTACTTCAGTATTTTCCGGCAATTGCCCAGGCAGCCAATGCAATCGCCGGCCCCATACACCGGATGATGGGCACGGTCGGCGGCAACATCTGCCTCGATACGCGCTGCATCTTCTATAACCAGAGCGAGTGGTGGCGCAGCGCCAACAATGACTGCCTGAAGACAGTCGGCGAGATGTGCCACGTCGCGCCGAAATCGAAGGGCGTCTGTTTCGCTACCTTCTCCGGCGACCTCGCCCCCGCCCTCCTGCTTTACGATGCCGAGATCGACCTGGCGGGCGGCCCCCGCAAACGCACGATACCGCTGACCGATCTCTACATAGGCTACGCCAAGCAGGACGGATCGACCGGCGACGGTAAAAACTATCTCGCGCTCAAAAAAGGCGAGTTCGTCGCCGCCGTGCGCGGCAAGAACACGGCCGGCCTCGTCTCCGCTTACGACAAGGTTCGCATTCGCCGTTCGATCGAATATCCAGTTGCCGGCGTAGCGGTGGCGCTGAAGCGCAAGGGCGACAAACTCGCCGATCTCCGCGTCGCCGTCACCGGCACCAATCCTCGCCCGGTGCGCCTTGAGGGCACGCAAAGCCTCTGCGGCGGGCCGCTCACAGACGATGTCCTGGCTGGCCTCGACGGGCTCGTGCGCGACCAGATCATGGCGATGAAAACCACTTTTACCCCGGGCATGTACCGCCGCCGTGTCGCCAATGTGCTGGCCAAACGCATGGTGCGCAAGTTGTGGGAAACGGCGGGCGGCTGAACGGCTCTACGCGTCACTTGCCCCGCGCCTCCGCGCGGGTCAGATAGACCGTGCTGCCGATCACCAGCGCGGCGCCCACCCAGACGAAGATGCTCACCGCCTCGCCGAACAAAAGGTAGCCGGCCGCGGTGATCAACACCAGCCGCACGAAATCGAACGGCGCGACGAAACTCGCATCGCCGAACTGGTAGGCCTGCGTGATGCAGACATGCGCCATCGCGCCGGTTACGCCGATGCCGATCACAAGCGGCAGATCCGCCAGTCCGGGCGGGTTCCACCAGATGAGCGCCGGCGTGGCCGAGACGACCGCCAGCACGACATTGGTATAGAGCACGATCGCGCCGGTGCGCTCGGTTCGGGTCAGCGCTTTGGACACCACGCTGCTGGCACCATAGAAGACGGCCGAGATGAGGGCCGCCACCGCCGCCAGGGTGATCGCCGCGAAGCCCGGGCGCAGGATCACCAGCGCGCCCGCAAAGCCGACCATGACGACAAACCAGCGCTGCGCCGGGACGCGCTCGCCCAACACCATCGCTGCCAATATCACGGTCCAGAGCGGGATCGTCGCGTTGAGCGCCACGGCGTCGACCAGCACCATGTTCGCCACCGCGTAGATCCAGGCCACCAGCGCGAAGTAGGTCAGCACGCCGCGCGAGATCATCAGACCCGGTTGCTTTGCCTTCAATCGGCCGATGCCCGTTGCCAGGCCGCTCCGGAAGATCACCGGCAGCATGACCAGTACCGACACGACCGACCGGTAGAAGGCGATATCGAACGCGGTCATCGTGTCCGAGACGTAACGGATCATCACGATCATCGCGGTGAAACAGACCATCGCGCCCAGGGCCCACAATGCCGATCGAGCGGGATGGGCAGCCGGGTCGGCCGGCGTCTCGACGCTGGTCGGGTCCGTGCTGGTCGGCTGATCCATGCGGGTCTGCTTCCGAAAGCCGGGTTACCGCCGCCTCGATAGCGGTCCTGCCGCCATCCCGCAATCCCAAGCGTACGCGGGGCTGCCATGCCTGCCGATACGGTGTGCCCGTCCGATGGCTAGGGCGGCGCCGGCTGGATGGGCGGATCAAACAAGCAAAGCGCGATGCCCATCAAAAAATTGGGTATGCCGATTTGATCGGCTGTCCGTTGAGCAAGCCAGCCGAATTTCCTGTATACTTGACTGGCTCGGTGACTTTGCGGCGACAGGAGCGGTTCGGGAGGACAATGGCCCTGCGAACGAAAGACGCCTTGCCCCGAGGCCATCAATTCGAGGGCTATCGCATCGAAGGCGTGCTCGGCACCGGCGCTTTCGGGATTACATACCGCGCGCGCGAGATCGAGCTCGGGCGATGGGTTGCGATCAAGGAATACTTCCCGCGCGAGTTGGTCGGCCGGGCCAAGAACAGGACGACCGTTCGGGCCAGCCACCGCGACGAATCGGAGACCTATAAGTTCTCTATCGACTGTTTTCGCGATGAGGCGAAGGTCCTCGTGAACTTCGATCATCCCAACATCATCTCAGTGTATCGCTATTTCATGGCGAACGGCACCGGCTATCTGGTGATGCCCTTCACCAAGGGCGAAACGCTGCAGGACCGGCTCGATCGCGATCGGACGCTGCCGGAGGACGACATCACCCGGCTCGTGTTGCCATTGCTGGACGGGCTGGAGCAGGTCCACGAGGCCGGGTTCCTGCATCGCGACATCAAGCCGAGCAATATCATGATCAAGCGAAACGGCGAAGTCAAGCTTATGGATTTCGGCATCGCGCACACGAAAAAACTGCAGACCCTCACCCAGCCCGGCACCTTCCTCGGTACGCCCGCGTACATGTCGCCGGAGCAGATCCTCGGGCTGCCTCTCGATGCCCAGTCCGATATCTTCTCCTTCGGGATCGTCCTCTATGAGATGTTCACCGGCACCAAGCCCTTTCTGGACGAGGAGACCCGATCGGTGAGCGCAAAGATATTAAAGGACCGATTTCGTACGCCACGGAGTCTCAACACGCGCGTCCCGCGCCGGGTTCAGCGGATCATCAAGAAATGCCTCAGGAAGAAGCCGAGCAGGCGGTATAATTCCATGCAGGAGCTGGCCAGGGCCCTCGGCAGAAGCATCGCGGGAAAGACCAACAAGTCGGTCTCGCTCAAGCGAATATCGGACCATCTGGTGGAAGCCAATGTGTTCGAGGCCCCGCCGGAAAGCGAAACCGTGATGATCACGAACGTACCGGGAAGGGGGCTCTTCAAGAACTTACTCAGCGCAGCCGTCGTTCTCCTTGTCCTGGCAGCGGCATGGGCAGGCTACTACTACTGGTCCACAACACAGTAAGGTTCCCTTCGTTCCGTCTCTCTCCTGACCGTCTCATGCTCCTGCTTCTGCAAGGTCCCGCGTAAGCTGCTCCTCGATATATTCCCGTATCAGGGTCCTGTCCTCATCGGCAATCTCCGTGAATTTCATGCCCATCCCCGGTTCCTTGAAGGGACCCTCACCGATGGAATAGGTGTACAGGACGACGGCCTTCACCCGGACTTCCCGGTCCTTCATACCGATCGTGACGGAAACCAGGGTTTGCGCCGGCTGCGGGTAGAGTGTCCTGATGTAGATACCTCCCTCGGATATGGCCGTGGCATATTCAATCCGCTGTGACTCACCAAGGATGCCTCCATCATCCACCGTCACCATGAGTGACGTATTGAGACGTATGTGCTGCCGGGGAACGGATTCCGAAGCAGACTGAATGGCCCGGTAGAGCACGTCCGGCTGTACCGGTTTGTTCAGGAACGCTGCGCACCCGGCCCGGAGACAGGTATCTTCTATGCCGCGGTCGGACCCTGACGTCAGGACAACCACCGGAACCGCCTTCAACTGAGGATTTTCTTTTACCTGCATCAGGAAGGCCATACCATTCATCCGCGGCAGGGAAAGTTCGGTCAGCAGAAGAGTGGGAAGGTTGCCCTCCATGATCCTGAGGGCCTCCTCGGCGCTCCGCGACGACAAGACCCGGTACCCGAGCCGATTGAGGAGCATGCCGAGGTAGAACAGCACGGAAGGACTGCTGTCCACGGCTAGAATGGTACGATCATCTCTGTCCATAGATACCTGATGCCGGATGTCGGATGCCAGATGCCCGATTCCGGATTCCTGTTTACTGTCTCCTGACTCCTGTCTCACGCCTCATCATTGTTCAGGATCCCCCGGACCGTCAAGAGCAGCTCCTCCCGGTCGAGGGGCTTAAGCATGAATTTGCGCGCGCCGAGGGAGTAGGACCTTCTCTGGGTCTCCGAATCAATGTCCGTCGCCGTCACGACGATCGCCGGCATGGGGTACCGCCCCTTTACTTCCTCCAGGAGCTTCAGGCCCCCGATCCGCGGCATGCTGACGTCGGTAATGAGTAGATCAAACTGCTCCTTCGCCAGCATTTCCAGCGCCTGGGCCCCGTTCCGCGCCTTCGTAACGGTAAACCCCTCTCCGTCGAGAAACTTTTCCAGAAGTCTGCGGCTGAACTTATCGTCGTCAACAACGAGTATTTTATGCACGGGTTTTTTCGCCATAGGGGTATCGTTTTGTAAAATTATGTACAGTTATAAACATAACATCTCTTTTCTGTTTGTCAAGGGAGGGGATCGTGTGCGATGCAGGGAAAGGTTTATTAATCGGAACGGGGGAGGCAGTGAGAGACGGCAGGAAAATTGAAAGTTGCAATTTTATGTACGATTGCCCACTTTGGAGCGATCGTATCGTAATCAGATATCAGTAAGGAGACGACAAATTGATTGGTGTGGTAGGGATTTGAGGCGAACTTATGGATATCGAAGTGGCCGATCATAAGAGTATTATGCAGTCAAAAGATTACACCTACAAATGGGTATTTTTCGTCTTTTACTATTTTATCGAATACGGATTGAAATATGCGTGACGCTATCCTGGGTCGCCATGTTAGTCGATCAGTGGCGAAAAAGGACGGTCTCCAGCTATTCGTTATGAGTTTTCAAACGAGTTCCGGCGATTACACGCCGTCTCCGGGCATCCTGAATTCCGCTCCCGAGTCCAATATCGGGATTAATCGAAGCCAAACTTCATCTCTCTTACTAATTGAATTAAGAATGACTTCAACATCAAATGATATATGAATTATTTCTTTTTCCAAGAACTTGAAACCTAGCCTGTTATTAAACAAAAAATTATAGGAAATTTTATATTTCGGATTCCTTTTTTTAAGCTTTTCCACATCGCTACTATGGTAAAAAGGTTCTGGAACAATCGTTATTGGAAATATACTTTTTTCTGCAATTACATGTCTGTTTCCCAGACTTGATGATATTTTTACTTCGTGAATAAGGATCTTCTTATTTTCACCGTTATGTCCAGGAGTAAAATGCACTCTGATTTTATACGGGCCGGTGGTTTTATATGAATGAGTCGGCTTGTGCGTTATTACCGTTTCTTGAGGATAAATCCCAAGTGTAATTTTCTCACCGCAAACAAAATATTCTTTCGTTTCTTTAACAGGCTCTTTAAATATACGAAAATAGCCGGAACCTTCGACAACATAGTTCTCAACATGCCAGTACTGTCTATTTTGACAGCCACTTAACAAGATCGATAGTGAGATAACGATTGCGAAACAAACCAGATAATATGACTTCATTATATTCGACAATCCTTATGATGCCTGCCTTCACAAGTGATGATGGAGGACAGCGGAATGGCCGCCACGTGCATGACTTTGCTGGATGGTCACGTTCATCCGACGATCAGCAAAGCCACGTAGGGAACGACGTTGAAAACCAGAAAGAAAACCTTGAACAAGCCGAGAAACGAATAAAAGACCACGTTGAAGGTCTCCCGGGAAGCGGAAAACCATCTGCGTTGCGTTCGGTACACCAGATCCGGGGCCAATAAATAGATTATGGTCCAGAGAGCCAACAAGCCTCCGTTTATGATGGTGCACCACATAAAGAATGATGTTAGTGTCTGAATAGCCATGAGGTTCCTCCTTTATGTTTATGCCTCTAACTATCCGCATGAGGGGCGAAAGCCGCTCTATGCGGATAGTTAGGCGCCGATAGATTTTTTATTGAGTTGTCTGTGATGCATGCGCATTTTTATTTGCTGATCCTACAGGATGCCCACACTTTTCGATAAACTTCTTCTTCGTGTCCGAGAGATCATAACATTTGAAGCGGAAACCAACTGGCCAATAAATATACGCATAGGGAGGCCAAAAAATCGACGAAATCCTGAATCCGGACGGCAGCCTACCTTTTTTAACTATGTTGTCATCTTCGAGGAGCATGTACTCTATGCCGGCTATAGAAGTCCAGAAAAGAGGCCTTCTTTCAAATTTTACACGTCCATCTTTATCCTTAGAATCAAAGGAGACACGCTCGCCATTAATCATAAGGTCCGTATTCGGGGGAAGAATGAAACTTGCTGACGTATGGCAGCCGGAAAGAGCTAATAGCATGATTATCATTGACAGTGCATGGCTTTTCATAAACCCTCCTCTTAAATAAATTGACTGCGCTGCATGAAGTGAAACCTTAACCAGTAATTCTACGGGTTCTACTATCCACACAAATCCGCAGATGGCCAACAGATTATGTAAATTGCGACCTGAAATATGCACGTTTCAAAAGATGCAACTGCTGGAGACTTCAGGAAGAAAGCTTCATGCTGTCATTCTAGTAGAATTTTAGCGGAATCAGGCTTTAAGTCAAGCGGAAATCGGTCGCGGAAAATCGGAGCCTGATTAATGAGGGAAGAATGGCGTCCCCAGGGGGATTTGAACCCCCGTTATCGCCGTGAAAGGGCGGTGTCCTAGGCCGGGCTAGACGATGGGGACGTTATTTAATTTCGGAATTTGGAATGGCGAATGGGGAATGAAAAAAGGAGAAGAAAAATCTTTTACTCCGCACTCCGAACTCCGCACTTTGCACTCGGAAAATGGTGAGCCGACTGGGGATCGAACCCAGGACACCCGCCTTAAAAGGGCGGTGCTCTGCCAGCTGAGCTATCGGCCCGTCTGCAATTTTTCGAGGTGATATAATACAAATATCATGGATATTTGTCAATAAAAAACCCTATCGGGTCTTCTTCTTTGCCTTCTTTCTGGGCGCTGTTGTTCCTTTGAACGGCTGCTCCAGGACGATGGTTTCGTCCCTCCGCGCTCCCGTCGAAATAAGCGCCGGCTTCACACCGGAGAGCCTGGAGATCTTCTCGATATAGGCCTGCGCCTTTTTGGGCAGTGCAGCGTATTTTGTGATACCGATCGTACTCTGCTTCCATCCCGGCATCGTTATATAGTTCGGCGTGCAGTCTACCAGCAGGGATATCTCCGAAGGCATCTCGCCGTACTGTTTTCCCTTGCAGGTATACCCCACGCAGATCTTGAGTTCATCGAGGGCGTCCAGAACATCCAGTTTGGTGATCGCCACGCTCGTGAAGCCGTTAACCCGCACGGCATGCCGTATGACGCAGGTGTCGATCCAGCCACAGCGCCGCGGCCTGCCGGTGGTCGCGCCGTACTCCCGTCCACGGTCCTGCAGCAGCTTACCCGTCTCATCTTGCAACTCCGTGGGAAACGGTCCTTCACCGACGCGCGTGGTGTATGCCTTCACAATGCCCATGACTTCGGTGATACGGTTCGGACCGATCCCGAGGCCCGTGCAGGCCCCGCCTGCTGTCGGGCTCGACGATGTTACATAGGGGTACGTGCCGTGGTCCACATCCAGATGGGTCCCCTGGGCCCCCTCGGCCAGAACCTTCTTTCCCTTCGCAACGGCCTGGTTGATCAGGAGGGCCGTATCGGCTACATACTTCTTTAATCGCCGGGCATACCCCATGTACTCGTCGAAAACCTTGTTCTCGTCCACGGGCTGAGCGTGATAAAACTGCTCGAGGAAGAAATTTGCCTCTGCAATTCGTGTCGTGAGCTTTTCACGGAAGAGATCGGGTTCCAGGAGATCGGCCATCCTGATCCCTGAGCGGGAAATCTTGTCCGCGTAGGCAGGACCGATGCCCCTGCCCGTCGTGCCGATCTTCCGGTTTCCCTTCCGCTGCTCGCTCGCGATATCGATGGCCTTGTGGTAAGGCATGATCAGGTGCGCATTCGCGCTGATCAGCAGATTGCCGTCAAACGTGATCTGCCGGGACAGGAGCCCATCCATCTCCTCGATGAGCGCCGCGGGGTCCACGACGACGCCGTTCCCGATCACGCACTGTGTTCCCTTGTGCAGGATACCGGAGGGGATCAAATGAAGAATGAACTCGTCCTCGCCCACGACCACCGTATGGCCTGCGTTGTGGCCGCCCTGGTACCGCGCGACAATATCCGCACGCTCGGTGAGCAGATCGATGATCTTTCCCTTGCCCTCATCGCCCCACTGGGAGCCGACGACTACTAAAACTGGCATGGAGTCTCCTCAAAACAGCCACGCCAATGGCGTGACTTCATTGCAAAATGGAGATTGTAAATTGTAAAATGCAAATTGATGGAATATCAGTTTCTTAATGACATTTTGCACTTTGCACTTTGAACTTAATTTTATATCTTTATCATTTTCGCCGACAGCACATTCGGCAGCTTTCGAATCTGCTCCACCAACTCCGGAGATGCCGGGCTGTCGATACTCACAACGGAAACCGCAAGGCCGCCGGGTGTGTCCCGGCCGAACTGCATCCGCGCGATATTAATCCCGTTCTGGCCGAAGATCGTGCCGAGGCTGCCGATCACTCCGGGCTTGTCGTTGTTCATGAGCACGAGCATATCGCCTTCGGGCACTGCCTCCATGGGATAGTCATCGACCATGATGATACGCGGCTCTTTTTTACTGTTGAGCGTTCCTCCGACCATGGACGTTTTGCCATTGGACTTGACTTTGAGCGTGATCAGGCTCGTATATTCCGTGACTTCCGTTGACGTCGATACTTTCACTTCTATTCCCCGGTCCTTGGCGATCGAGGGGGCATTCACGTAATTAACGTTCTCGTCCAGAATCGGCGTGAGGAGCCCTTTGAGCGCCGCGAGGGTTATCGGTTCAAGTTTATGGTTTGCAACCTCGCCGCTGTATTCCAACGTCACTTCGGTGAGCCCCCCCTCATACAACTGCCCTGCAAAGGTACCCATTTTTTCCGCCAGGTTTATATAGGGGCTGAGCGCCGGCAGCTGGTCAGCCGGAACAGACGGTACGTTCACCGCATTCCGTACGGTCCCGGCGATCAGGTAATCAACGACCTGTTCGGCCACGGCCACGGCCACGTTTTCCTGGGCTTCAACAGTCGACGCGCCGAGGTGCGGCGTTGCGATAAAATTGTCCAGCGTAAGAAGCGGATGGTTTTCCGGCGGCTCCTTCTCGAATACGTCGAAGGCAGCTGCCGCTACCTTGCCGCTGGTGAGGGCCTCATACAGATCCTGCTCGTTCACCACGCCGCCGCGGGCGCAGTTGATGATGCGCACCCCGTCTTTCATCTGGCTGATCGTCTTCTTGTTGATAAGGTTCGCTGTTTCCTTGGTCTTGGGTATATGGAGCGTGATAAAGTCGGCCTGTTGATAGATCGTCGGAAGATCGACCAGTTCCACGCCGAGACTCTTCGCCTTCTCCGATGAAATAAAGGGATCGTAGGCAAGTACTTTCATGCCGAAGGCGGAGCATCGGCTGGCCACAACACCGCCGATGGCCCCCAGGCCGACGACGCCGAGGGTCTTGTCCATGAGCTCGACCCCTCCGTACTTCTTCTTCTCCCACTTTCCCTCTTTGAGCGACCGGTAGGACTGGGGAATATTCCGGGCACAGGCAAAAATCATCCCGATGGTATGCTCTGCCGTCGTGACGGTATTGCCGCCCGGTGTGTTCATGACGGCCACGCCCTTTTTGGTGGCCGCGGGAATGTCCACATTATCGAGGCCGCTGCCGGCCCGTCCGATCACTTTGAGTTTAGCCGCTTTATCGAGGAGCTCTTGTGTCACCTTCGTGGCGGAGCGGATGATCAGGGCGTCGTAATCGCCGATAATTTGTGCGATCTCGTCGGCGCTGGTCTTGCTCCGCGCTTCCACGTCGAGCCCTGCCGTTTTCAGGATGGTAACGCCCGTAGGCGAAAGATTGTCACTGATCAGAACCTTCATGCGAAATGCCTCCTCAGTGCAGCGCGGAGCATGATCATTGTTTCCTCTCCACGGCAACTGAATATAATAGAATAATCTCCAAAACTACAATATCAAACCCAAGTAATGATGCATTCGTACAAAAGTCGTTCTCACACAAAGATCACGGAGGACACAAAGAAAAAATCGAATGCTTTCAATAGGGCTTTTTTCGCGCCTTTGTGCCTTCGTGTGACAAATTGACTTCTTGCGAGATCATCAAATAATGAGCAACGATCAAATGCCAAACCGTTTTGCTATTTGAATTTGGCATTTCGATATTATTTGGGATTTGCGATTTCGAATTTGGTGCTTATCTGTCGATTATTTCATCAACACTTCCTCAGCGGCCGCAAGGCCGGCGCCCAGCTTCACCGGGTGGCCCAGTTCCTTCAGCACCATCTCCATCCCGGCCACTGCGGTAATCACATCGAACACGCCGGCATATCCCAGGTGTGCAATGCGGAATATTTTTCCCTTGAGCTGGGCCTGACCGCCAGCGCCGGTGATACCGTATTTCTCGCGCAGGTTTTTATAAATCAACTGGCCGTCCACGCCTGCCGGCGCTTCGATGGCCGTGAGGGCGTTACTCGGGTTTTCTTTCGGAAAAAGGTTCAAACCGAGGGCGCTTGCCGCCGCCCGCGTCGCCCGGGCAAGCTTTGCGTGCCGGGCGAACACGTTCTCGAGTCCTTCCTCCTGCAGCATGGTGAGACAAGTATTCAGGCCGATGATGAGCGTCACTGCCGACGTGAAGTTCGTCTGGTTCTTTGCCAGACTCTCCCGTTCCTTTTTGAAATTAAAATAGAACTTCGGTGTCTTCGCCGTATCAGCGGCCTTCCACGCCTTGTCGTTCACCGAGACGAAGGCGAGGCCCGGAGGAAGCATGACCCCCTTTTGCGACCCGCCGATCATCACATCGATACCCCACTCGTCGGTCTTTATATCGTGGGCGACGAGAGCGGAGATTCCATCCACCACAAAGAGCGCGTCCGTTTTTTTGACGATCCCGGCAAGGGTCTTCACATCGTGGTATACGCCGGTCGACGTCTCGTTGGCCTGCACGAACACGGCTTTGATAGCGGGATTTTTCTTCAACGCCGCCTCCACCTGTTCCGGCTTTACGGCATATCCCCACTCAACGGCGATCTCTTCCACTTTCATGCCGTAGGCCTGGCAGATATTCGTCCATCGCTCTCCGAATTTTCCGCCGTTCACCACGAGCACGTCATCGCCGGGGCTCAGAAAATTATTCACTGCGCCGACCATGCCGCCGGTGCCGGTGGAACAGAGCATGAGCACATCATTCTTCGTCTGATACAGCCACTGCAGACCCTTCTTTGCCGAGTCGAGAACCGGGACAAAATCAGGGGCCCGGTGATGGATAATCGGCATGGCCATGGCCTGGAGCGCCTCAGGGGGAACAGGCGTCGGCCCGGGTGCCAGAAGATATCTTTTCAACATTAGGGTGTCCTCCAAAGCAAAGTAAAGGAAACAAGTTCCTGTTTTTCAATAAAAAAGCAAGTAAGTGGTTGAAACGTTGTGATTTTTCGTGCAATTGAGAAGTTAGAGCCCCGCCGGGGCGGAACCAATGCCCGGGGTAGGCAAATCACAGGGATATTGTGGATGTCTGCGGTATTGCAAGGTTAAACTGCCTCTCCCTCCGACTCAAACGGCAACCCCGACAGTAACAAAGCTGTGGAAAATTGTCAAGAAAATAGTTTGGATCACGGCTGGAAGGGAAAACAGGCTCTCCACCGGCTGTCTCCCGCTAAAAAGCGGAACGAGAGCGGGACAGAAACGGGACAGGACAACAGGTGGGTCAGGGCGCCTTCGGTACTACGGAAAGGCTGACGCTCAGCGAGTGAACCGGTGTTATGCGGTCGTTGGAATAGACGGTAATATACTTCGTTAAGTGTCCTGACTTGCCTCTGGTGTCGATTGTCGCCCGGATCCCTCCAGCAACTCCCGGTTCCAGGCGGTTAGAACTAACCACCGCTGCAGCGCACCCTCAGGAGGCACGCACCTCCTGGATATCCAGCGGTTCATCCCCCCCATTGCGTATTGCGAATACATGCTCTACCCGGGTACCCTGGGCAACAGCGCCGAAATCATACCGTTCCTGTGTCACCACCAGTCTCGGGCCCTGAGGCTCTGCCGCGGAGAGCAAATCCGATCCGGAGAGGATCACCGCGCAGGCAAAAAAAATACCAAGCGCACCTTTTTTCAGAACCAATACGTTCACAGACCCAACTTTTTTTGCTCAAGCATATGCATGAGTTCTTCACGGGTAATCAGTTCTTTCTCTATCAGCAGCGTCGTGATCGCATCGATCAGCAGCCGGTCCGCTACCGCCTCCGATTGCGCCGGAGGCGCAGGCGGTTCTGACGAATGCTGCGCAGGTTCTTCGGGAGCAAGCCACTCACTGCCGAATTTCATCTCGCTCTCGCGAATAATTTCCATCTCACCCGTCGGCTGGGATTTAGCCAGCACCACCGGCCGCTTCGTCCGGACAACTTCTTCCCGGTCATAGTATTTTCTTATGGCATCAGTGATTTCCGATCCCGTCGCCAGCGCCGGCGTAATGCTCAACCCGGTAATAAACCGTATCTCGTCAAGGGCCGTGAAATCGAGGGGGTCGGCCATCGCAAGGACGAGTTGGTTCCCTTCCTTGCGCGCCGGCATCACCTGATATTTTTTTGCAACATCAGCCTTGACGAGTTTAATAACACCGGGGAGTACGGCAGGCTCAAAGAGATCCACATAGGGGATACGCAGGGCCTCGGCAAGCCCCCTGACCATGTCCTCCTCCCGGATAAATCCCATCTCGATAAGGATAGCCCCGATTTTTCCGCCCCAGTTTTTCTGGTGCGCCAGGGCCGACTGGATCTGAAAATCATCAACCAGTCCCTCTTCTTTCAGGACATCACCTATCCGTTTCTTTTCGGCCATCAGGACCTCCCCGGTACGAGCGATACAACCTGACCTGCCTTACCAAGCGTGATTATATGCCATGACAACGGGAAATGTCAAATAATTTAAGTCGTTTCGGCATAACGGTGCATACCGTTGCGGCTGTGCCATCTTGTGGGTCGCGCCACGGAAAGGGGCGATCCCGCCTCGCCGCGTCACCCGTTCATCTCCAGAACATCACGATTCGCATCGTTCAGTCGTCATGTGCCGATGGGCGTGTTCCGGACTCATCGGCATGCTTCGCCGGTTGCGATCCATAAGCGCGGCAAACAAGCTTGCCTTGGTCCCCCGATGTTCCCCCTCGAGATCAGCGAGGAGTTTTTTCATTTTAGCCCGCTTCATATTCGGGTCATCGCACCAGGGACAAGCACAGCAGGCGACGGAAAAACCGGCCAGCGAAACATACCGAACAATGTCTTCCTCAGGAACATACGCGAGCGGCCTGATCACGGTATGCCTGCCGTCATCGGACCGGTGCAGGGGATCCATTCCCCTGATTGTCCCGTTGAAAAACTGATTCAGGAGCAGCGTTTCCAGGAAATCCTCCCGGTGATGGCCAAGGGCAATCTTGGTGCAGCCGAGTTCAGTCGCTTGCGTGTATAGCACCCCGCGACGGATCCGGGAGCAGAGGGGGCAGGGTGAGTCTCCCGGGGCAACCTTGCCGAGCAAGGCCTCATGGATGGGGGCGCGAACAATGCGAAACTCATATCCACCAGCCTGGAGGTGTTTCTCTACGCGCTCCGCGTCGAATCCGGGGAACTCCGGATGGACCGTGACAGCGACGAGTGAGAAGGGTATCGGCGCTCTCTGCCTGAGGCTCGACAGCATATGGAGCAGTGTCCAGCTGTCTTTACCGCCTGAGAGGCCGACGAGCACTCTATCGTTTTCTTCGATGAGGCGGAAATCCCCTATCGCCCGTCCCACCAGCCGTCGAATGCCTCTCTCATATGCGTCCCGCAGTCTCATACGCCACTGTATAACCTGGCTGCGAATAAGTCAATACGTATATCACGGAACAGCCCCCGCAATCTTCAGCGCATGCCTGGAGACAGGCCGTGAAGGCTTTGTCGTCATTCCTGCGCAGGCAGGAATCCAGGAATTTATAACCACTTTTTTGTATCTGGACTCCCGCTTTCGCGGGAATGACAGGTCTGAGGATGGGACGGTAAAGCTCTTGCGCGATCACTTTCTTTGGACTTGAGCTTCAATAAAAAAGCCCCCGGATGGAGTCGTCCGGGGGCCTGCTGTCGGATATTGTTACTTTTTTCTTCTCTTTTTCGCGGCTTTTTTCTTCTTGCCAGCCTTTTTCTTGCCGGCCTTTTTCTTGCCGGCCTTTTTCTTGCCGGCCTTTTTCTTTGTCGCCTTCTTCTTGCCGGCCTTTTTCTTTGTCGCCTTCTTCTTGCCAGCCTTTTTCTTGCCGGCCTTCTTCTTTGTCGCCTTCTTCTTGGCGGCCTTCTTCTTGCCAGCTTTTTTCTTGGTCGCTTTCTTCTTGGCAGGTTTTTTCTTTGCCGGCTTCTTTTTTGCCGCTTTCTTCTTTTTGGCGGGTTTTTTCTGAGCAGGCTTCTTGACCGGCGGCGGCACGATCGGCGCGAATACGTCCAGATCTTCCTGCATGCTTACTTCATCTGCCTCCACTCCGCAGCAGTATACCGGTTCTTCATACACGTCTCCGGTCCTCGACACATCGATCTTTCTGCCGCATACCCTGCACTCATACTGCACAATCCGTCCTATATCCATCCGCATTACCCTCCTTTAACTGGATAACCCGCCGTGGCGGGACGTATGATAATGCATCGAATCTCTTCCGGCGCGGTGCATTCGAGTTGCCCGTTGAAGACGACGATCAAAATAATTATGTATCGTACACGATGTCCTTTGATTGTTAATGTAGAATCATATGGACGAAATGTCAAGCCTTTTTGAAAAAAAATCCTTGCCGAGCATCAATGCTTATGACCAGATGCGCGGTTGTTTCTTGAATGGACGTGCTCCCGAATTCTTTCTCTTGTCGTTCTGCCTGAGTAACCATATCTGTTCCATACCATCTATCGCGGCTACCAATGCTGCGTCAGTCTTCTTTCCCCCCCATTTTCTTGTTTCGGCAAGCCGGTACAGCTCCAGTATCACCTCGTCGATGGTCATGCAAATCTCCTTTGAATACAATGGGTTGTTTGCTGTTGCCCTTCGGTCCACGGCGACGCCGCTGTTCTCCATCGGTCGACACATCGTGTATCTCCAGGTGAAGGGGTTATAAAAAAACCGGAAGAGGATATCCCTCCCGGTATCACATGCATTGTCCGAATCGGTGTGCCATGAATGGCTCCTGCACGCGTCCTCCTCAGGAACACTTGGAGAAACCGCATCCCCTGCAGAATGCGCAGCCTTCACCAAACTCAAGCAGGCCGCCGCAGTCCGGGCATTCCGGACAGAGGCCGAGATGGTTCCTGCTCCCGCCCTGGGCACAGTCCGTTGCCCCTGGTGTTGGAGCCAGCGTTGCGGCAATGCCCGTGCCGGCGTCGGAGCGCTTACCCAGGTTATTTTTATTATAGCGCTCAAGAGCGCGACCGATTGCGTCGGGGCAGGACAGAATGGACCCTCCCTCGCCCCAGGCCGGGGAGGGACAGCGAATTCCCTTCACCTGTCTGATGATGGAATCGATGGAGACTCCCGAGCGGA
The DNA here is from genome assembly GCA_003454665.1 of Nitrospiraceae bacterium. GTDB lineage: Bacteria > Nitrospirota > UBA9217 > UBA9217 > UBA9217 > UBA9217. Next base: position 18,131 of record DMKB01000010.1, read on the forward strand.
GCGAAAGCGACACCATGCGGCTTACAGCTTCTGACTGGCTCGCGGCACACCCGCCTGACTTGCCCATGGTGGAGAACACCTCACAGATTCCCTGTTCGTCTTCGTTGATGGTGATATAGAGGTTTCCGCAGCCCGTAGGGATCTTCTGGGTAACGCCCTGCGTTAAGAGCGGACGGTGGCGCGGCTTCTTTTCCTCTGCCAGATCAGGCGAGGCCGAGGCTACGGCCATCTTGCGCGCCTTTTCCGTAGCGCCCGTGTTCAAAACCTGCTCGTCCCGGGAGCCGTCACGGTAGATGGTCACCCCCTTGCATCCAAGGCGGTACGCAAGCAAGTACACGCGCTGCACGTCTTCCGGCGTGGCGCTGTGCGAAAAGTTTACGGTCTTGGAAACCGCGTTGTCCGTGTGCTTCTGGAACGCCGCCTGCATCCGTATGTGCCACTCCGGCGTAATGTCGTGAGAGGTAACGAACACGCTCCGCACATCCTCCGGAACCGTGGGTATCCCGGAACACCCGCCCTGTTCGGCGATTTCCTTCATCAGCGTGTCCGAATAGAACTCCCGGTCTCGTGCGACTTTCTCGAACGAGGGATTCACTTCGAGCAGTTCGGCGCCGTCCAGGACCCTGCGCATAAAGCTGAGCGCGAAAAGCGGTTCGATACCGCTCGAACATCCGGCGATGATCGAAAGCGTGCCCGTCGGCGCGATGGTCGTGACCGTGGCGTTTCGCACGGGCCTCCGGCCCGGTCTGTCATAGATGCTGCCTTTGAAGTTCGGGAAGGGACCCCGCTCCCCGGCAAGTTCCTCACTTTTCTTCCAGCCTTCATCGTTGATGAATTTCATTACGGCTTCGCCGAGGGCAACCGCCTCGTCGGAATCATAGGGGATCCCCATTGCCATCAGCATGTCGGCAAAGCCCATGACGCCGAGACCGATCTTCCGGTTGGCCCGGGTATTTTCCGCAATTTTTTCGATCGGATATTTATTGACGTCAATCACGTTATCGAGGAAATGCACGGCCTGCCGCACGGTCTTCCGGAGTTTGTCGTAATCCACCCCGCCTTCGGCGGGGTTCGCCTTCAGCATTCGGGACAGGTTGATCGACGCCAGGTTGCACGACTCGTACGGGAGGAGCGGCTGCTCACCGCAGGGATTGGTGGACTCCACCATCCCGACGTGCGGCGTGGGGTTGTGCTGGTTTATACGGTCGATAAAAATCATGCCGGGGTCGCCGTTTTTCCACGCCATGTTCACAATCGTGTCGAACACGGAGCGGGCCTTCAGCCTGCGCACCACGGCCCGGGTCCGCGGAGAGACCAGGTCGAACTCCTCGTCCTTTTCCACGGCCTCCATAAAGGGGTCGGTGAAGGCAACTGATATATTGAAGTTGTTCAGGCGGTCGTTCTGCTGCTTACAGGTAATAAAGTCAAGGATGTCCGGGTGGTCGACCTGGAGAATACCCATATTCGCCCCACGCCGCGTTCCGCCCTGCTTCACAGTCTCGGTGGCTGCATCAAAGACAGTCATAAAGGAGATCGGGCCGGAGGAGACGCCCTTCGTGGACTTCACCACGTCGTTCTTCGGCCGGACGCGGGAGAAGGAAAAACCCGTGCCGCCGCCCGACTTGTGGATAAGCGCAGCGTGTTTCACCGCCTCGAATATCTCGTCCATGGAGTCGCCCACGGGCAGCACGAAACAGGCAGAGAGCTGGCCCAGTTCGCGCCCGGCGTTCATCAGGGTGGGGCTGTTCGGAAGAAACTCCAGGCGCGTCATCAGCCCGTAAAATTCGTCCGCCGTCCGCTTCACCTCGGCATCGCTCTTGCCGTAATTCTTGTCGGCCGCGGCGATCGTGCGGGCAACGCGGATGAACATGTCCTCCGGCGCTTCCACGACCGTGCCGTCTTCATTACGCTTGAGGTAGCGTTTTTCCAGGACCTTGAGACTGTTCTTGGAAAGGGTAAGCTTTGTGGCGGGTTTGGATCTGGACTTGGACCTGGAACCGGACAAAACAGCGGGAACTGCGCCTTCCATACATCCCTCCTCGTACACATTCTTTATAAAAATAGGGCTTTAAACACGAGAAAAAACAAAAAAAACACCCCTGCCTTATCACTAAAGTAATAGGCTTGTCATGCACTTGATTTTGTGGGTAGTTCAAAGTATAACCACAACATGTTGTGTTGTCAAGTTGAAAACAGAATTTTTTTCTCTTCCATTTTCGCCTATATTTAATGCGGGTTCCCTGCCCTCCTTTTCATGGCGGACCAACAATACCGGTGCGGCTCATGGAGCGAGTATCCCGGCATTAACCTTTTTGACGTCCTCGGTACCGGTAAGCAGCATGGCCTGCTCGAGTTCGCCCCTCATCCTGCCGAGCAGCATGGCCACGCCCTCTGCTCCGTTGCCGAAGGCGCCGATGACCAGGGGCCTCCCGACGAGCACGGCGTCCGCTCCCAGGGCCAGGAGTTTCAGTACGTCCGCTCCGCTCCGCACGCCGCCGTCAGCCAGGATCGTTATTGCGCCTTTGACCTTCTTCGCTATCTCCGGAAGCACATCGGCGACACCGGGCGTATGGTCGAGGGCACGGCCGCCGTGGTTCGAGACCACAATAGCCGCGGCCTTCACGCCAACGGCAAGCTCTGCCTCGTCAGCCGTCATGATGCCCTTCAGGATAAAGGGAAGGTCAGTCGCGGAAACCAGTTCCTTCAGGTCATCCTTCGTCTTGGGGCTGACGGGCTGTCCCTTGAGCGCCATGATCACGAGTCCGGCGCCGTCGATGTCCATACCCACGGCGCGCGCCCCCTGTCCCTCAGCCAGGCGGATCCGCTTGATGATCTCTTTCTGGCCCCGCGGCTTGATGATGGCGATGCCTTTTCCGCTGCCCGCACCGATGGCCTTGAGCCCGCTGTCATACATGGACGGATCAGCGCCGTCGCCCGTCATGCCGATGGTGCCTGCCTGGATACTGCCGGTGACGATTGCCGCGATGAAGGCTTCCTCGGTCATCTTCCCGCCCATGTTATACGTCGTACCGGTCATCGGGGCGGCCATCACCGGTAAGGTGAGCTTCTCACCGAAGAGCGTGAGCGAGGTGTCCGGTTTCCGCACCCCATGAATCGTGCGCATGTTCAGACGGCAGTGGGCCAAGGCCTCAAGGTTCGCCATGAAGGCGCGGCCTGATCCCGCACCGCCCATGCCGGGCACCTCGCCCGCGCATAGGCGTCCGTCGCAGGTCGGGCATACCCGGCAGAATCCCTTCAGCTTCTCTTGGGCATTTTTTCTGATCGTCGCCAGGTCCATGTCAACCTCCTGATACCGAAACTACATTCTGTTTGCCACGAAGGTCACGATGGCCACAGGCCGCGCTGAGAGCGCATAGGAGGGCGTCAGTCTTGCTGTCCGCTCCACGGCATCACCTATGCAATCTCCTCGTCCAGGCGTAACTACCGGAGGTGCTCTACTTCACGTTGTATTCTTACTCTTGAATTGCTCGATTGTATAGGAGGACACGTGATGAGTCAAGGGTGATTAATCATGCGGATTAAAATGTGTAGAGAATTGCCTTGCGACATCAGTGCTGAGAAGTCTGAAGAAAATTTTTGGGCTGTCTAGTGGGCCGTGGAACGGAGAGCAGCTATTCTGTCTACTGTTTACTGTCTACTCTCTGCCACCTCCTTTCTCCTGTTAAAACCTTCTCGCATTCAGGAAATGTCTTTTCCAGTAGGAATTCTTGAGGCTGTCAATCCGGATCGTCTTGCCGGTGCTCGGCGCATGGACAAATCGGTTTCTCCCCACATAGATACCGACATGGGAGTAACTCTTTCCCCGCTGCTTGAAAAACACGAGGTCGCCCTTGCGCGGCGTTCTCTTGCGAACAGCGGTGGTATGTTTTTTCAGCAGCCTGGTGCTGTGGGGCAGTTTCATGCCCGCACTCCGATAGCTGTACTGTACCAGCCCGCTGCAATCGAAGCCCGAGGGGTCGTTCCCCCCATACCGGTAGGGCTTGCCGACCATGGTCACTGCCACGTCGGCAGCCTTCTCGCCGACGGCATAGGAGTACCCGTTCAGCCGGGCAGCCCGGCCATGGCCGCAGCCGGAAAACACGATAGCTGCGGTACCGATAACAGCCAGGGCAAGCAGCCCTCTCCATCTGTTTCTGTCAATTTTCATCATATTAATACTAAGGAATTATGCTGGGCTTGTCAATAGAAAGAGCTGGTAAGGTTAGCCCTGTCTTCTGATTCCCGATTCCGGATTCCAGATTCCAGATGCCTGATGCCGGATGCCGGATAACTGGGTGCTGATTCCTGATTCCCGATTCCTGTTTACTGCATACTGACNNNNAACTGATAGACACGTGCCAAGAGGAAGATGACGGTTCTCACCACGAAGGTCGCGATGAGCTAAAAAAATGAGCCGCCATCTTCTTGTTTTTGCTGAAGATAAGAATTAAATTTCAGCTCTCCCTTGTAATTGTCCTCCCTTTTTTGCTACAATGTGTTCCCGCCTCAGTCCGGCAAGCAGTCGCTCCGGGCAGCCAAAGGCAAAGGTCCTCTACTCAGAGAAAGTGAAGGTGCGGTCTCATGGATATCGGCAAAGAATGGTTTATGGGAGAGCTTCTGGATACATTTTGTATGGTCGTTGACGAATATCGGACCGGCATGATGGACGAGAAGGTTTTCCAGGACAGGATATTCACGATCGCTGACCGTTACGCCCGTCATGTCGGAAAAGACGTACCCTCCAAGGAGCAGATGACCCTGTTTTCTTCCCCGGTGCCGGAATGACGGTATGAAGCAGCGGCATCTCTCGCAAACCCGCAGAGAAAACAAAAAAGGTAGACAGGATTGACACACAGTAGTCAGTAGTCAGTAGTCTGTCCTCTGTTGTCTGTTGTCTGTTGTCTTCAGTCTCTTGTCTATTGTCTGATATCTGTATTCCGTAGTCTGCTGTCTATTGTCTCGTCTCTGTTGTCTGCTGTCTGTCCTCTATCTAATATTCGGCAACCACCAGCGACTCGGCAGGAAGTTCGATATCCGATCCCGAGGGAGCTACCGTGCGCAAGGGTAGCGCGGGATCGTCGGTGCCGTCGAATACGTACACCGTCGTCGGAGTCGTGGGTGCGCCGTCCAGAGCGACTGAAGCGCTGCGCGAGCTCGTGTTCCGGTTCACGAAGAGGACGCGGATTGTGCCACCGGAATCTTTCGATGCCAGCACCGCTCCCATCCCTGCTTCAAACTTACCGTCAGCCACTCCAGCAGGCGTCAGGCGAATCACACCCGGACGGATCACCTTTGCCAGCATCTCGTAGCCACGATACAGCGGTTTGGGACTAGCCGTATTG
>DMKB01000149.1 GCA_003454665.1 Nitrospiraceae bacterium
AGAAGGCGCAGGTGGAGAAGATCGACCAGGCCGATGCTGTTCCGGTTCTGGAGTTCGTCGGCTATGAGCCGCCGCAGAAAAGGGAAGTGGATCTGGCCCGGGCGGAAGTGATCGTCAGCGCCGGGAGAGGCGTCGGCAAAAAGGAAAACGTGGCGATTATCGAAGCGCTCGCAAAGGCCCTCGGGGGAGCACTGGGGGCGAGCCGGCCGGTCGTTGATGCAGGCTGGATCGAGCAGAGCCACCAGGTGGGAACCACCGGTCAGACCGTGTCGCCGAAGCTCTACGTGGCATGCGGCATTTCCGGGGCCATTCAGCACGTGGCCGGGATGAAAAAATCGGAGTTCGTCGTCGCCATCAACAAGGACAAGGACGCTCCTATCGGGGAGGTGGCGGACGTGCTGGTGGTGGCTGACGTGATGCAGTTCGTTCCCGCTTTGACGGCGCTGCTTCAAAAATAGCGTGATTTGATGTCCTGTTCTTATTCGCTCGTTCATGTCCGAGCGATGGCATTCAGTGCGTATAGGGTGAAACGATGGAATCCAAAAAATTCGATCCGGCAAAACTGGTAAAATTGAATGATCCGAAAAGATTTACGATCATGAGCCCGGACCTGATCTGGGACACACTGCACCTCTCCGACCCGCAGGTGATCGTGGATATCGGCGCAGGGACCGGTTTCTTCTCGGTGCCTTTCAGTGAAAAGATGAAGAACGGTAAGGTGTATGCCTGTGATATATCGGATGTCATGCTCGATTGGATGAAGGAGAACCTTCCGGCCGACGTGAAGGAGTCGGTCGTTCCTCTTAAAATGGAGGAGACGAAGGTCCCCCTCCCTGACGACATAGCCGATCTTGTATATATGATCAACCTCCATCACGAGCTTGACAGCGCGAAGGATATCATAGCGGAATGTCAGCGCCTTTTGAAAAAGGGCGATACGCTGATGATCATAGACTGGAAGAAAGAGGAGATGGAAGACGGCCCGCCGCTGTCGATTCGGGTCACGGAGGAGGACATCCGGTCGGACATGCACGCAGGCGGTTTCACCAAGATCATTGCACACCCGGTATTGCCCTATCATCATTTCGTCGTCGGCGAGAAAAGTTAGCCGAAATATACAGCGATGATAACCAAACCCGGGCAAGTTCCGCCAGGGCGGGACTAGATCCGAATCTCTAGTTTAAAACCGTAAAAGCTTTACCGTGGCCATCTGTGCGTCCCGGTACCCCGGGATCCGTGGTTTCATAAGGTTTGGCTTTTCCTTTGGTCACTTTTTTTATGAAGTTCAAGATTGATTTGCACATCCATTCACTGCACAGCGGCGATAATGATTCCGATCCCGAGGAGACGATCGTCAATGCCGTCAACCAGGGCCTGCAGGGAATAGCATTTACCGAGCACTATTCCTTTGAAGCATCTGCTCCTGTCGAACGCTTTCGCGACAAGTATCGAAACGAACTCCTGATCTTTCGTGGCGTGGAATACTCAACTGCCGAAGGCCATTGCTTGGTCTTCGGCGTTGATACCGACGCCCTGCCGGACACCTGCCGCTACGCGCCGGCAGGGGAACTCATGCACCTTGTTCAGGAATCCGGCGGGGTCGTGATCCCCTCCCATCCCTATCGCCCGGGGAACAGTCTGGGCAACAGGATACGAAAGCTCCAGGGCATCACTGCCGTGGAAGGGTACAATGGGGCCAACATGCACGCCTATAACAAACAGGCGATAGAGGCTGCAGAAGCGTTGCACCTACCGCACACCGGCGGCTCTGACGCCCATGATCCGGGTGAAGTGGGGTCTTGTTATACTGAGTTCGATGATGAAGTGACGTACGAGAATTTTATCGACCTGCTGAAGGCCGGGAATTATCGTGGCGTGGACAGGAGGAAGATCTCGAGATTTGAGCTGCCCTGAAAAAAGCAGAATACAGCAGACAGGAGACAGTACGCAGTAAACAGTAAACAGTAAACAGTAGACAGGGGGCAGTGATACACTTTCAGGCATCAGGCATCAGGCATCAGGAAAAAAGCAACCTCATCCTGTTGATCCAGTCTCAATTTTTTCGTGCACCAGAAAATATACCAAAAAAAATTGCTCTTCGCGTCCCTCCTTCATGACTCCGGCGCTCTTTGTGAGACTCGCCATTTGAGGAAGCGTTCATTTTCTGCTACAATGGTACTTAGGTATACGACACTTTCGTGTACCTCCTCGCGCAGGGAGGGTATAGGACTATGGTGAGAAGGCTGGAGATCAGTGAAGATCATCCCTTGCGGAAGCTGTTCAGAGGGGCCCTTGATTTCGGATTCAAGGAAAACCCGCCGAACCAGACCGGTGTGGGAGAATACATCGAGGAACAGATACTCTGCGAGTTCATTCATGCCGACAACTTCTACAAGATCGAGGAAGCCGGCGGAAAAAGCCTCGAAGACATAGCCGATATGCTAGCCGAAGGAGATATCCGCCTGAACGCACAGAGCTTTTCGCGGGAATTCGAGGTCCATAAACACATCGGCGACTATACCCTGTTCATGCTCGGCATGTTCCCGTCGGCACTTTCCAGCAAAAAAGGAAAAGAGTTCATCCTCGGCGGGATCGTGGTCCCCGGATCGAGCCTTTCGGAGCACTACGTACTCCAGGGACAGCGTTCCTATAGACTCGCCTCTGAATTTTCCGACAGCGAACTCTTCCTGGACCTCTCGTCAAATTTCATTTTTTACCGGAATGTTCTTGAACTGGTCAGGATATTCCTCGAGTCCGCGCGGAGCAGGGAATATCTGAAGGCACAGCAGATAATCGGCACAGACGATTAACAACCCTTCGCATCTCCCATGAAATCGAATATCACCCTTATAGGAATGCCCGGCGCCGGCAAGAGCACGACGGGGATTATCCTGGCAAAAAACCTTTCCTATGGATTTGTCGATACTGATGTGCTGATTCAAGTCAACCGGCAACAGTCGTTGCAGGATATCATGGACGGGACGGGTTATCTGAATTTAAGGAAAATCGAGGAGGAAGAAATCCTTACACTTACGAGCAAACACCACGTCATTGCAACCGGGGGCAGTGCGGTCTACAGCGAAAAAGCAATGCGTCACCTTCAGTCGCTTTC
>DMKB01000205.1:0-207 GCA_003454665.1 Nitrospiraceae bacterium
ACGTCCACGCCTTTTCTGCGAAGGCTCAGCCAGGGAAATAAATTCGCCGGGAACTCCTTTTCGTAGACGACCATGTTGTCGCCGGCCTTCCAGCTCAATCCCTCAGCGACGAGGGAAAGACCGTGGGAGGTGTTCTTCACGAAGGCGATTTCCTCCGGCTCCGCGCCGATGAGTTTCGCGGACAGTGTTCGAACCCGCGCTATCTCC
>DMKB01000205.1:259-468 GCA_003454665.1 Nitrospiraceae bacterium
TGGCGCAGGAAGGCATCAACGGCCTTTCGCACCCGGAGGGGGATTGGCGCTATGCCTGCGTGGTCGAGGTAACAGTATTTTCGTGTTATGGGAAACTCGCTTCTCCATTTTTTTTCTTCGTTCATTGATCGGCTCCATCGTAAGGAATTATTATCCAGAACAGAAAATACGTTACGTCACAGAGGTCATCCCGCGAAGCGGGACAGGCC
>DMKB01000205.1:546-6794 GCA_003454665.1 Nitrospiraceae bacterium
GGAAAGGCAAAAGCTTGAGTCTTTTTCCAATCCCCGCTCGTCCCCGGATGCGGCCCTACACCCACAGGATTCAGGTGAAGTTTTTGGGGCGCCCGGTCATGGGGCTTGCTGCGCTTGCTGGTGTTGACTAACATGTGCCCGTCGCCTATAATGCATTCAAGCGACCCCGGAATGCCCTATGAAGAAATATAAGCTGATCATCAATAAGGCCGCGCGAAGAGGAAAAACACGGTCGACTATTCTGCGGACGATCCAGGCCTTCAGAAAAAAGGGCGTCCTCTTCGATGTCGAGTACACGAAGGGCCCCAAAGACGCAGGGCGAATAGCAAAAGAGGCCCTCGACGACTTTGACGTGATCATTGCCGTTGGCGGGGACGGCACGGTGAACGAGGTTGTCCAGGGCATGGTCCATGCCGACAAGCCCCTCGGCATCATCCCGGCCGGTACGGGCAATGACTTGATAAAAAGCCTGGGCATCCCGAAACGGATCAGCAAGGCGATTGACGTTATTTTTCGCGGAAAAACCAACGTCATCGATCTCGGAAGAATGAACGAAACCTACTTCGCCAACGGCATCGGTATCGGCCTGGATGCAACGGTAAATATGGAAACACGCAATGTCAAACACTGTAAATGGGGGCTTGCCCTCTACTTCATGGCCTTCTTGCGTACCGTAAGAACGTACTCGTCGGTCCATCTCAAAATACGCATGAACGGCAAAACGCTGGATCGCGACGCGCTCCTTCTGTCCGTCGGAAACGGGACGACCGTCGGCGGGGGGTTTCGATTGACGCCTCATGCGAAGCTCGATGACGGCCTCCTCGATGTAACGATCATCGACCCCCTTCCGCTCTCCGCCCTGTTCTGGCACCTTCCCAAGGTTTTTACGGGAGGCATTTGTAAGACCCGCTTCACGACGAGTGAGACAACGGATCACGTGCTCCTCGAAAGCTCCCAGGCTTTGCCTATCCATATCGATGGCGAGGCGGCTTACCTCGATGAAAAGACCTACTCCATCGCCGTTATCCCCCGGGCGCTCACGGTGATCGGCAACTTTTAAATCACACGAGCGGCTTCAAACGCAGCCCCTTCGGAACAAGGAAGCGCTCGGCGAGTTCGAACCCCCCCTGCACGAGCAGAGCGAGCCCTGCGGCCGGTACGGCGCCCTGCAGGATCAGCCCGATGTCGTCCAGCCGGATCCCTGTGAGAATCGGCTGGCCGTATCCGCCGGCGCCGATAAGGGCGCCCAGCGTTGCCGTGCCGATATTAATCACCGCCGACGTCTTTATGCCCGCCAGAATGGTCCGAGATGCCATGGGCAGCTCTACGAGGCGCAGTTTTGCCGCCGGGGGCAGGCCGAGGGCCTCGGCAGACTCCCTGATGTGCAGCGGTATGGCATGGATCCCCGTGTAGGTATTGCGGACGATCGGGAGAAGACTGTAGAGAAAAAGCGCCATGATAGCCGGCGGCCCGCCGATCCCGAGGAGGGGTATCATGAATACGAGCAGGGCGAGAGACGGGATCGTCTGGATGATACCCACGGCGCCCAGGATGGCCTGCCCTGCCCGGGGCAGCTTGGCAGCGGCAACGCCGAGGGGGATGGCCAGCAGAATGGCCGCCGTTAATGAGAGGGCAACCAGGTACAGGTGATCGGCGGTATTGCGCAAGAACCGGTTGACCGACGTCTCAGCCTGCCGGTCACCGGTGAAAGAAAATACATCACCCAGAAAGACTGCGGCCACATCGCTCTCCGGCACCCGGTCTATCTTGGCCCGGGCATTCATGGCCGCCATTGCCTTATCGGAGATGCGTCCTTCCAGCCGCTGTAAGGCAGTGACAACCTCGGGGGCCCGATGTTCCAGTTCTGCACGATACAGGATCAATGCATGGTAGGCGGGAAAATGGCGGCGATCATCGTCGAGAACGCGGAGCCTATAGTACTGGATTTCCGCGTCCGTTGCGTACAGGTCTATGACCTGTATTGATCCGCTCTCCAGGCCCCGGTAGGCAAGATCATGGGCCATCCCTTTCACCTCCTGCTGCGGCAGGGCGTATCGCTTCCGAAGGCTCGGCCAACCGTCCCCCCGGTCCATGAACTCGCTGCTGAAGCCGAACTTCAGGTCAGGGTGCCCTCGCAGGTCCGATATAGTCCTGATATTCAGGTCCTCGGCAACCTGCTCCTGCATCCCGATCGCGTAGGTGTTGTTGAATCCCAGGGGCCGGGTCATCCGGAGACCTTGCCTGGCCAGGGCTTTGCGGATAGCTGCTTCACCGTGTACGCCTTCTCCTGCCAGGATTTCCTCGCTGATCGTGCCGGTGTATTCCGGATAGATATCTATGTCGCCCCTGATGAGGGCGCTCCAGAGCACCCGTGTGCCGCCCAGTTCCCGCCGGTGGATGGGCCGCAGTCCTGCGTTGCTGATGATATGGGAGGCCATTTCTCCGAGGATCACCGATTCCGTAAATGTCTTCGACCCGACGACGATCTCGCCGGCAGATGATGCTTCCCTTGACGCGGCATGCACGCCCGGTGTTGTCGCAAGGAAGAGGAGTGTAAGAGCAGCAATGTGCGAGGCGGTTCTCATGCATCACCGCCCTGGACTGATTCGAGGTGACTGCGCTGTGCATTGATAAAGCGGGTGACGAAAGGATCGGCGGGAGTTTTGACGAGTGCATCCAGGGACCCCTGTTGTACAACGCGACCGTTGCGAAGCAGAAAAATCACGTCCCCGAAAAATGCCGCTTCCCCCATGTCGTGCGTAACCAGGACGACGGTCTTCTGCAAGGTCCGGAAAATTCGCTTCAGATCAACCTGCAAGTCGGCCCTGATCATCGGATCAAGAGCGCCGAGGGGCTCGTCCAGGAGCAGGACATCGGGATCGAGCATCAGGGCTCGCATCAGGCTCACGCGCTGCCGTTGGCCCCCCGAAAGTTGAGCAGGAAAACGATCAAGGCCATCGACGGGAAATTGCGTAAGCTCAGTCAGTTCACCTATCCGTGTTTCAATCCGGTCATGGGCCCATCCGAGATAGCGCGCCATCAGTGCCATGTTGCCGCGTGCCGTCAGGTTCGGAAAGAGCCCCCCCTCCTGGATAACATAGCCCATTTTCCGGCGAAGAGAAAGCACAACTTCAGAAGCTACGCGTGTTCCCTCAAAAAAAACAGCGCCGCTCTCCGGCTGGATCAGCCCGATGATCATCCGCAGAATAGTGGATTTTCCGCAGCCGCTCGGGCCGATGAGCACCGTTGTCCTGCCGGGCTCAAAGGCGATGTCCAGCGAGTGAAGGGCGTACTGCTGATCATATTTTTTCGCAACGTTCTTGAACTGTATCATAGCGTCCTCATCGATGATGGGGTAATTCAACCTTATCGGAACCGCGGGGTCTCACCAGATACGTGCTGTATATGCCGCACGGTAGCAAAGTTGCCCTGAGAATACAAGCGAAATGTGGAAGGAAAAGCTTTCTCGTACTTATCTGGCTCGGCTAGCCTTATCGTCCTTTTCATCTTCGCCTGAACATGGTAAACTGTTGCCAGGACGCTTGAGAAAAAGGCGCTATTCATGACACGATTCGTACAACGTTCCTTCCTGGCGCTGGTGCTCTTCTGGTGTGCCCACCCTGCGGCGCATGCCGAAGAACTACTCACGTGGCAGGCATGCGTGAGCGAAGCACGGCAGAGCCATCCTGATCTGGCTTCCGCGCAGGAGCTGATACATGAAGCGGAGGCGGAGAAGGCAATCACCAGGGGAGTTCTTCTTCCGCAGATAAGCGGCACCGTTAACCAGACAGCATCGCGATCAGCCGCAACGGGGAACGCCGACACCTACACGTACGGCATTGCCGTACAACAGTTGCTGTTCGACGGTTTTAAGTCGCCCTACGATGTGGCCGCGGCATCGGAGACCATAAAATCGGCGCACTATCAGTACGCGGTTACGTCTTCCGAGGTGCGCTTGCGGCTGCGAACCGCCTTTGTAGACCTCTTGCAAGCCCGGGAATTCCTGACGATTACCGGCCGGATCGCCGATCGCCGAAGGCAGAATCTCGCCTTGGTGCGGTTACGCTATGAGGCAGGGCGAGAGCATAAAGGCTCTGTCCTGGCTGCTGAGGCGGACCGGGCCCAGGCGCAATTTGAAGTATCCCAGGCCAGGCGGAACAGCGAATTGGCCCGGAGGAGGCTCGGCAAGGAATTAGGCCGCCGTGGTGCGCTCCCCACAGGGGTGAAGGGGGATTTTCGCGTGCTCTCCGGCGAGGGATTGACCGTTGATTTTGAAGCATTGGCCGACAAAAATCCGGTCCTCCACGAGCGTATCGCCCTGCGTGAAGGGGCCCGTTTCAACCTGAAGGCTGCGCGCGCCAATTTATTTCCTCAGATTTATGCCAATGCGTCGGCAGGCAGGACCTCGTCGGACTGGCCGCCTGATCAGAATGAGTGGTCTGTCGGCCTGGGCCTGACGCTCCCGATCTTTGAAGGCGGAGTGCGAAGGGCGGGGATTGCCGGGGCGAGCGCCCGGTTGAAGCAGGCCGAGGCTGATGAGCGGAGCAGCCGCGACACCCTCCTCGTCACGTTACAGGAGGCATGGACAGTCTTCCGGGATTCGGCAGAAGGGGTCCGGGTCCGGCAAAAATTTCTTGAGGCGGCCCAGGCCCGGGCAAAAATAGGACGGGCCCAGTATTCGACGGGTCTCATATCCTTTGATACATGGACCATCATAGAAGACGATCTCGTGCGGGCGGAAAAGTCCTTCCTCACTGCACAGGCCGATGCGTCGCGCGCCCACGCCGGCTGGATCTATGCCCAGGGAGGCACGTTGGACTATGCGGAAGCTGAGTAAGAAAAACAAAACCATTCTTCTTATCGCCCTCGTCGTGGCGATGCTCATACCGCTGGCGTTCACGCTGAAACCGCACTCCAACGCCGACGGACGGACAAAAGAAGTCCATCCGGTGTTCGGCAGTATCCGGTTGACCATATCCACCACCGGCACCGTGCAGCCCCAGAACCGCCTCGAGATCAAGCCGCCCATCAGCGGCCGCATCGAGAAGATCCTGGTTCGGGAAGGAGATCGCGTCCGGAACGGTCAGACCATCGCCTCGATGAGCTCAACGGAGCGTGCCGCCCTCCTCGATGCAGCCCAGGCGAAGGGCCCTGAGGCCGTCCAATACTGGGAGGAAGTGTACAGGCCCACCCCGCTGCTCGCGCCGATTGGCGGCGAGGTCATCGTCCGGGCCGTGGAGCCGGGCCAGACCGTTACGGCGAATGACGTGGTCCTGGTGCTGTCCGATCGCCTCATCGTAAAGGCCCAGGTCGACGAGACCGACATCGGGAAGGTGAAGCGGAAGCAGCCGGCGAGGATCAGCCTGGATGCCTATCCGCAGATCCTGGTCCATGCCGTCGTCGATCACATTTCCTATGAATCGAAGATCGTCAATAACGTGACGATGTATGAAGTAGACATCCTGCCGCAGCGGGTACCCGGTGTATTCCGCTCCGGCATGAGTGCGAACGTGGACATTATCGAGGAAACGAAGAACAACGTACTGCTGTTGCCCCGCGAGGCGGTACAGCAGGGCGCGGAGGGGAGTTTTGTTCTCATCCGTGGGGCGAAGAACGGAAAAATCGTCAGGCAACCCATAGAAAGGGGCATTGCCGACGAAGAAAGCATCGAGATCCTCTCGGGCCTGACTACGGAAGACAGGATCGTCATAAAAACCGCGATCGCTCCTGCCCGGAAGCGATCGGGCAAGAGCAGTCCTTTCCTTCCCTTCGGCAGGAAGAAAAAGTAGTGGTGAAAGCGTGATACGATTACAGAATGTCAGCAAGACCTACCGGATGGGCAGCGTGACTGTACGGGCGCTGCGCAACGTATCGCTCCAGATAGAGCAGGGAGAGTTTACCGCCATCATGGGCCCCTCGGGCTCGGGAAAATCCACCCTGCTTCATCTCCTCGGCTTTCTCGACCGGCCGGACACCGGTTCATTTCATCTGGGTGATACGGAGATTGCCCGGCTCAGCGACGATGAGCTGGCCCTTCTGCGAAATCGCCTCGTTGGTTTCGTCTTTCAACAGTTCCACCTCCTCCCGAGAATCACTGCCGTGGAAAACGCGGCCCTTCCCCTGATCTACGCCGGAAAGCATGCCATGAGGGAAAAGGCCGAAGAGACGATCAATGACGTCGGCCTCATGGAGCGGGCCGCGCACTCGCCGGGAGAACTCTCGGGCGGCGAGCAGCAGCGCGTGGCCAT